>CAZWPP010000054.1:0-7521 GCA_964635335.1 uncultured Erysipelothrix sp.
GAAACAGAACTCATTGGTCGATGTTTACTGATTCCTTCAATTTTGACAGTATCACCTTCAAAACCGATAATTCCCATTGCCCGTGCCATTATTTCTCCTCCTTGTTTCCATTATAAAGTAGGACACTCTCTGATTTAGGATTTCCATAAGATCCTGCTTCAAGCACTAAATCTTCCATGACGATGACACGATTTAATTTAGCACCCTTCTTAACAGTTACACCCGCTAATAATACTGAATCTGTAACTTCTGCTCCTTCTTCAATATCAACATTCGCAAAGACAACAGAGTGTTTTACTGTACCATCAATTGTAGATCCTTGGTTAATCAAGGAATGGTTAACACTACCTGTTTCACTCACAAAATGAGGAGGTAAGGTTTGATCTTCAGAGAAAATCTTCCATCCTCTATCATTTAAGCTAATACCACTTTGAGGATCCAACAAATCCATGTTAGCTTCCCATAAAGAATCAACAGTTCCTACGTCCTTCCAGTAGCCTCCAAAACGATAAGCCACTAACTTCTTGTTTTCATTTAAGAAAGCAGGAATAATGTCTTTTCCAAAGTCATGACTTGATTGTTCATTTTTTTCATCAGAAACTAATGCTTTACGCAATGCTTTCCAATTAAAAATATAAATCCCCATACTCGCAAGATTACTCTTTGGATTCTTTGGTTTCTCTTCAAACTCGATGATGTTATCCATTTCATCCGTATTCATAATACCAAAACGACTAGCTTCTTTAAGAGGAACTTCCAAAACAGCGATCGTTGCTTCTGCTCCTGATTTCTTGTGTTCTTTTAACATCCAAGAATAGTCCATCTTATAGATATGATCTCCAGATAAAATAAGGACGTATTCCGGATTTTGTTGGTCGATAAAATCAATGTTTTGACCTATCGCATCTGCAGTGCCTCGATACAAGCCAAATCCTGAATCTTTTTCACGAGGAGGAAGTACATAAACTCCTGAATCTCTTGCGTCAAGTCCCCATCGGTGTCCTTGAGCGACATACGAGTTTAAGAAAATACTCTCATACTGAGTGAGCACCCCCACAACATCGATGCCTGAATTTGCACAATTACTTAACGGAAAGTCAATAATTCGATATTTCCCCCCAAAACTAACTGCTGGCTTAGCTATTTTTTCGGTTAAGTCATAAAGACGTGTCCCACGACCTCCCGCTAAAATCATTGCGATCATTTCATGATGAGCCATAAATTATATTCTCCTTTCAATTGTTACTACTATTATACTAACAAAAAAATAAAATTGATAGCGTTTTCAAGCGGTAAACTACTCCTTATAGCGATAAATTACACGGTTAATAACTGTGCCCATGACCCCATAAGCACTTATCATTATAGGCGCTTCAATTAAACGAATCGGAATCGTCACAATAAACCCTAAATTAAACAAAATATTTAACCAGAGTGCTGTTAATACAACTTGAATTAAGAGTTCACAGATGACAACACAACGTATCCAACGTTGATTAAAGGGGTTATCACTATACATTTTTGATTGAATAAAGAGGACAAAAAACAAGAAGAAAATGATAGCAGTTAATCCCCACTTAATACCATGAGTAAAAACAATCATTTCTCCATTGATTCGAATCTGGTTAGTAATGACTATGAAAAAGATAGCTAAGAACAGTGAAACAGTAAGTAACCATTGATTGAAATTCTTATATTTATTATCAATACTATTCTTCGTATGAAACATAAATCCAGTAATCATCCCCGTTAACATCAGATTAAGAGTGAACCCAAGATAAGGAAAACCAGTCGGAGACAACATCAGCTGAATCATATCAATAATAAAACCAGACAGTAGCCCCCACCAAGGTCCAAAGAGCACCCCAATAAACATGAGTGGTAATGTATCAAATTTAATTTCAAAGGTTTCTGGACCAAAAAGAGGAAGACTTATTTTAAAAATTGATCCCAGTAAAACAGACAGAGTAATTAACAATGCTAATTTTGTAATCATGGAGGTACTTAATTTAACCTTGTCAGCTTTATAACTAATGATTGACAAAAGCACCATGATTGCCCCAATGATAAGTTGACTTATTAGAATGGTCATTTGTTACTCCTTAATAAATAGTGGACGAACATCTGATATAAAATAGAGCGATCCCGTTACACATAATGTTCCTGTTCCTACTTTTTCTAAACCTAACTCAACAGCTTTCTTGTAATCTTTTTCTATTAGACAATCAAAACCTTTCCCTAGTAATTCTGCTGTTTGAGCTCGTGGATAATTAAATTCCGTCACAATAACTTCATCACTAATCGAAACAAGTTGTTCCATCATGTGAAAGGTATCTTTGTCTTTTAAAGCACTAAAAACACTGATAATTGGTCGTGGTAACCCTTGAAGTGACATCACCAATTGATGCATCCCTTCTTCATTGTGGGCTCCATCAACAATAACAAGCGGTTGTTGACTGACTACTTCAAATCGTCCAGCCCATTGGGTACTGGATAAGCCTTTTAGAATACTCTCTTTAGAAATCTTGATTAATTGATGTTTGTTTAATTGATAGCATACTTCATACGCTAATGCTGCATTTTTTGCTTGATAACTTGCATAGGAAATCAGATGAATAACATTACCTCGGTATCCCATTTTTAAATGACGATTCACATGACCTAAACAATCAATTTCTTTAACTTCAAAGATTTCTCGATTAGCTTTAGCTCTGAAGATATCTAAAACCGATTCTTTTTTCTCACCAGTCACAACGATACCTGTTTCTTTAATAATTCCTGCTTTTTCCACAGCAATCTTCTCAACAGTATCTCCTAAATAACCGGTATGATCTAAACTTATATTTGTTATGACACTCACTAAGGGTGTGACTACATTGGTTGCATCGAATGTGCCACCCATTCCGACTTCATAGATGGCATAATCAACTTTCTCATCAATAAAGAACCATGTCGCAAGTAGCACATCAATTTCAAACATTGTGATGTCGAATTGATTCCAAAACGGATAACTTCTATTAATGAGTTCTAAGAGTTTCTCATCACTAATAAAACGACCATTTATTCGAAAGCGATCGTGATGCTTGATTAAATGAGGAGAAGTAAAAGTTCCTACAGTATAGCCTTCTTGTTGTAAGATACTTCGAATAAAGTTGGTAGTCGATCCTTTTCCGTTGGTACCAGCGATATGGATGATTTTTAATGAATCTTGGGGGTTACCCAAAGCTTTCATGCATTCATTAAATTTAAAGAGTTGTGGGTGTTCGCTCCTGGTACGCTTCATCAGTGCATCGAGGGCATCATTGATATTACTAAACATTCTATGTTCTCCAATCGATTGGTTGTTTGTTTTTACTAATTAAATATTTATTACACCTTGAAAATGGTTTTGATCCAAAGAAACCACGATAAGCACTCAGAGGCGATGGATGAACACTTTTAATAACAAGATGTCCATTGCTGGTGGCTAAGTTTTCAAACTGTTGGGCATGTTTTCCCCACAAGATAAAGACTAAATCTTTCTTTTTTTGACAAAGTTCACCAATAGCAGTAGTTGTGAATTCTTCCCATCCTTGATTCACATGGGACATGGGTTTATCACGCTCAACCGTAAGGGTTGTGTTTAATAGAAACACCCCTTGTTGTGCCCAAGGTGTTAAGTCCCCACTGGTATTGATAATTCCTAAGTCATTTTTAAGTTCAGTGAAGATATTAATTAAGCTTTTTGGTAAGGGAACCCCTTGTTTAACAGAAAAGCTTAAACCCATCGCTTGGTTGGGCTGATGGTAAGGGTCTTGACCAATAATGACTACTTTTACTTGATCAAAAGGTGTTAACTTAAAAGCATTCATTACTTCTTTTTGAGGCGGGTAAATACTCTTGTTGTTGTACTCATCTGCCAAAAACAGAACTAAATTCTTAAAGTATTCTTTGTTTTTTTCCTGTTGGATTAGTTCGTTGAAATTCATAAGCTTATCTTACCATTCAGCCTCTTTTTTCTCAATGAGCTGAAATCGTAATTCCTATCTTTTTGATGGTTATTCTCAAGTTAGTCTACTTTTAATGAATCATTTCGTGTAGAATAGTACTATATTGAAAGGATTATCTTATGAACGCGTTGAATACAATTAAAAAGTACCTTTTAGAACAAAAAGAATTAAAAAACGAACGTTTTAACTACGTCATTCCTGACATCTGGGTTACTAACCAAGATTCATCGACTCTAAAAAATGTAGGGGATGGCAATGTCATGATTAACCCGTATGATTTTATGATTCATCAAGTCGAATCAATTATTAACGAAAGTGAACAACGCCACCTGAATTATCAACAACCTTATTATTCTTATAATGATGTCCCCTTTGACTTAACGAATGGTGATTGGATTAAACAATCCATTGTTTACTCAATGATGGTGAGAACTTCTACAAGTTATGATCATGATCGGTCTGGTAAGTTAGAAGCCAGCAACCTCTATGATCTTAAAGATACAGGAACTTTTTTAAAGACCTTGTTAATCCTTCCTTATCTAAAGGAAATGGGAATTGATACGTTATACCTGTTGCCAATTTCTAAGTTTTCACTCAAAGATAAAAAAGGAGAAGCTGGAAGCCCTTATGGTGTTTCTAACTTTTTTAAGGTCGATCACAACTTAAAAGATCCTTTAACTGGTGATGAGTGTGATGTTGAAGTCGAGTTTAAAGCACTAGTAGAAGCTGCGCACATTATGGGAATGAAAGTCGTGATTGATATTATTCCTCGTACCAATAGTGTTAACTCTGACTTTATACTAGATTATCCTGAATGGTTTTATTGGGTAAAGAGAGAATCTCTAGCGGATTATAAACCTCCGTTTGTTCCTACTATTAAGGAAGCGGTTGTTGCAGATAAGAAATATTTCAAAGATGTTTTTGAAAGTGAAGAAGTTATTAATCACCTCAAGAAGTTTACCAAGAACCCTAAAGAAATTGATCCAGTCAAATGGGAAGAAATGTTAGCATATCATCAACAACACCCTGAAATGGAAGTCCTTGATTTAGTGGATAAATTCTTTGGAATGGCTGTTGCGTATGCCTTCAGTGATAACATCAATGACCCACAACCTGCTTGGACAGATATTACCTACTTCAGAATGTATTTAGACCATCCTGCCAACTCGCAACCTTATTTAGATCAATTAGACTTTGTACCAGAACCATACTTACTCTTTGATGTTGCGAAGAGTTCACTAAACCCTGGTAATATTCCAAATGAACCTTTATGGAATGTCTTATCTGAGATTATCCCATTCTATCAACGTGAGTTTGGTATTGATGGAGCTCGAATTGATATGGGACATGCTTTACCACTTGATTTAGTGAATAGAATTATTACTAAAGCAAAAGCTGTTGATCCGAACTTCTGTTTTATTGCTGAAGAATTGGATGTGAAGAATGCGGCTCCAAGTATTGAAAAAGGATATAACATGATCATAGGGGATGGCTTTACTCGTCTACCTTTTGTTGATGAATACAAATACAATGAATTTGTTTATACTGCAAAAGATTTAGTGGCTCCTGTCTTTGCTTGTGGGGAAACTCATGACACACCGCGTTTAGCAGCACGTCCTGGTCACAAGATTACCGCAAAATTTATTACTTTGTTTAACTTCTTTATCCCTAACGCAATTCCTTTCATTAACTCAGGTCAAGAGTTTTATGAAATAGCACCAATGAACTTAGGAATTGGGGCTCGTGAAAACGAACAATTCTTATTAGAAAAAGATGATCCTTATTATGGCAAACTTGCTTTATTTGATTTTGTAAGTTTCCACATGAATTACAAAGATCGTTTTGAATTGATGAATGAAATTAAAGCGATTCTTCCAATTCGTGAAAAGTATCTTGAAGCCTATTTAGATAAAGAAAGAAGTCATCCAATTCATTTCGATCATACCATGATTCGTGGTGTTGGTTATGCCTTTGAAAATGAAGAAACTTGTTTATTAGCTATCTGTCACAACAACTTCTATCACGATGATATTTTACGAATTCACTTAACAAACATTCCTGACCGTTTTAAAGAGAATGTTGTTTACAAACAGTTATATTCCAGTCACGGACACAATGACCAAACTCTTGAGTCAGTGGATGATGTGATGACGTTGTATGTTAAAAAAGGTGAAGTGAAACTTATTGAAATCACTAAAACAAATTAGCCCTTAGGGGCTTTTTTTTGTGCACAAATGAATACTATTCAATCGTTAATAGTATTTTCTATCCAACATTCTTTTAGTTTCTTAAACAAGGATAATTTAATTGCTAGCTTGTTAAAAAATAATCTTAAAATCGTGATTGTGTTATATTTTTAACACAATCCGCCACAGGCTTGTGATATTTTTTGCATGTTAGTTGATTGACAAACAAATAAATGAATCTGTTACATCCCGTAGAATGACTTGATTACCCTTAAGGAGGTCATACACATGAATTCTAACAAAACCAATCTTGATACTGCGAATTTGATTGAACTTTCGAGAATGATTGAAACTGGTTTTCTCAATCTGCCTCATGAAATAGTTTCACTGAAACGCGATGAAGTTCTGTATCATCAAGGCGATAATGTCGAAAAAATTGGTTTCGTTTTAGAAGGTATTATGAAATGTTCTACCTACACAAACAATGGTGATGAACTAAATCCCCATTACTTCTATGAAGGTGAGATATTTCCTGAATACTTATTGTTTTCGGGTGAAAGACAGTACATTTATACTTTAGTGGTTGAAAAGGCGGCAAAATTATTACTAATTGATTTTCAAGAAATCCTTAGCCTTGTTGAACAAGATAAAGAGTGGTCTCATTTAATTCTTCGATACATGGCCAAAAGAGGCTTATCCTCAGAAAAATGGAAGTTGTGTAATTGTTATGGAAGTTTGAGAAGCCGAATTGCTTATATGCTTCTTGAAATCTACCATGCTAATGAAAATGATTGGATTGATTTAAGAGATAATCAACGCATTATTTCTACAAAGCTTCAAATATCACGAACAGCTTATAATCAAGAAATCATGAAGCTTGAAGATGAAGGAATTATTGAAAGCAACCGTTCAAAAATTAAAGTGTTGAATAAACGAAGATTGATGGGTTACATGTAACTAAAAATTGGTTATCTAAGAAAGAATGGAGAAACTAGATGAGAAAATATGATTTAGTTGTTATCGGTGCTGGTCCTGCTGGAATGACCGCTGCAATTTATGGTGTTAGAGCCAACCTTTCTGTGTTGATGCTTGATAAGTTAGCTCCAGGTGGACAAATTATTAACACCAATGAAATTGAAAACTATCCAGGTGCAAAAAAGATTAACGGGGCAGAATTAGCAATGGAAATGTTTGAGCACACCCAAGAGTTAGGTGTTGAGTTTGATTATAAAACAGTTGTAAAAATTGAAAAAGATGACATTCTCAAGAGAATTTACACTGACGAAGATGATGAAGTTATTGAAGCCCTAACAGTTATCATTGCGACTGGTACTCGTCCAAGATCA
>CAZWPP010000055.1:0-7295 GCA_964635335.1 uncultured Erysipelothrix sp.
ACTTATGTGGTATGCCAAGCTCTTCTCTATTGAGAAGATTATCAGGCAGTACACGGATGTGTTGCTGCAATGATTAAAACATCGATTCAATTGAAAGCGTTCGTAAGCAATCTTTCAAAAGGAAACAGTGTAAAAGCACAAATTATCATTCGTACAATATCATGTAACGATTTCTAGAAAGAGTATCAATCTCTCATTATCACAATAATATTGTGATTAAGGGTGGTACTCTAATTGCTTCAATTGTTGGAGTTGATAAGCGTTCGACGATGGATATTGATTCAACATTAATAAATATTGAACTCAGCGAACCGATTGTACATAATATGGTTCAAGAAATATAAGTATTGATATAGCTGACAATGTTGTTTTTACAATACTCGATATTACAGCTATTATAGAGGAATTTGATTACCCGGGTATTCGAGTGACTTAGAAAGCGGATATTGACAAAATGATAACACGTTTGAAACTTGATTTTTCAACTGAAGACTGTATTACTCCTAGAGAAATAGAATATCAATATCCGTTGATGTTTGAGAAGAGAAGTATTTCCGTTATGGCATATAATCTGGAAACAATTCTTGCTGAAAAGTATGAGACCATCATAGCTAGAGGAACATCCAACTCACGAATGAGAGACTTCTATGATATCTATGCACTCTTGAGTATTAGAATCTCCATAAATGAGAAGCACTTTTTGATGACGGTGAATAATACTTTTAATCAAAAAGGTTCTGATTATTTAATCGTTGGTTGGAAAGAAATTGTGAAGGAAGTTCATCAAGATATTATTCAGCAACTATGGAAATCATATCAGAGGAAATATGATTATGCTGAAGGTATTGATTGGGATGATATTATCGAAGCAGTTGAAAGATTAGGAATCTATATTGACCAGTAAATCAAATGATCTACTGTCCGTTTAAGAGTTATTAAAAATCTGCTGAACTAAAAGCAGAATAAGTCAACAAGGTAATAGTACATTCTGCATCTACTACCTTTGCGTGCGTAACAATAAAAGTTATAAGCACGTTCAAAGAAGAAATCCTTTGATTGGAATAAAAAAGTCATTGCTTCTAATGGTGAAGATTTCAATAATGAAATTAAGTCATCTTACTTGCTTGGCTAGAGGATGACTTTTTTAAAAGGTTGATTAACACTACGATGTTATGAAGTGATTTTGAATGATAATTTATGTAAGTACACTATAAATAAAAAGTAAACATCATATTCAATGTTTACTTTTAGATGAAGACTTTTATTAGGTTATTATTCTTTAATTTTCTTTTTAATCCCAAAACTCAAGAACCAGTTCAATAGAATACCAACCATAGCAGCTGTTGATAGCGTAGGAAGATTCATTCCAAAGAAAGGAATCATTCCTCCAAATGCACTATTACCACCCAACCCAATCACAAGAATCGTTGCGATAACAGCTAAGTTTTTTGAATCAAACATGTCCACTTTTTTATCCATAAAGATCGCAATCCCTTGAGAAGCAATTACTCCAAACAGATAAATTTCAAGACCACCTATCACTGGTTTTGGTATAGAATACACTAAGTTAATTAAAGGTGTGAAGAAAGAAATTACCATAGTCATTACTGCAGCAGCGACTAAGACTGCTACAGAGAAATTTCTAGAAATTGCCATCGTTGAGATGTTTTCGCCATAATTTGTTCCAGCAGGTCCCCCGATCATTCCTGAAACAATGTCCCCAATTCCATCACCAATTAAATTAAGTCCTAGTTTATCGGCAATTTGGTATAATTTGCCTTTTTTCTTTTCCTTAGCCAACTGATTCACATAAATGTCCAATTGATAGACATGAGCTGTTGATTCAGGAATGGTTGCCATCGCAATAGGCATAATGGCTAACAATGCTTCCCAATTTACCATAGGCAAGGTGAAATGTGGAAGTTGAAAGGTTGCTCCTGAAACAACACCAAAGTGAATTAACGGAATCCCTGTAGTTTGTTGGACAAGAAGTGCTGTGAGGTAACCAACGGTTAGTCCAAGTAAAATTGGTATTTGACTTAGGACACCTTTTCGAATGTAAACACTAAAGAAGATTGTTGAGAATAAAGTAATTAAGGAAACTACCCACACCCATTGGGAATCAGGGTTACTGTTAGCACCAGCTACCAACGGTGAGGCATCTAAGATTGCGTTTCCTGCTAAGGATAATCCAATAATCATGGCCACACTACCTGTTACGGTTGGAGGTAGTATTCTATCAACAGTTTCTTTTCCGAATTTATTGATGAGCATTCCCGCAGCAATAGAAACAAGTCCTGACATCACTATCCCAAACTGAGCAATCTGAATTTGTTGATCTGGTGATACAGTTACTGCTCCAGCAGCATACTTAAATCCTGTAATTGAGACAATCGCAGAGAGATATGCGAAGCTAGATCCATAATAGAGAGGAATCTTACCTTTTGTTACCAAAATGAAACATAAGGTTGCGAGTCCTGAAGCAAAGAGGGTTGTTGAAATGTGAAATCCAGTTAATAAAGCAACAATGACCGTAGCGGGAAACATTACGACAATTTGTTGAAGTGCAAAGAGAATTAACTTCCCTATTGGTGGGGTTTCATCCGGTAAATACCCTGTAACATTCTTAAGTTGTGTCATATCTTTCTTTCTCCTTTTTTACAAAAAAATAATCTCTACCTACAGAGATCCCAAGAAAAAAATGATGACATGTTTCTTGCTTGTCTCTCTGTACAAACTTAAAGATTCTATTTTCTTTCACTACAATAGCACTCATTATAAAAGGAGTCAAGACAATGTTCATGATTTGTTTCTAAAAATAAATTATGATTTTTTAACCATTTATCCAAAATGTTATCTTTTAAACAATTTTCATCGTTTATTTCAACACTGTTTATATTAAAAATATAACAAAGACATCAGGTGAATTGATCGGTGCCTTGTTATTGTCATAAGAGTTTTCAATCGCTAAGAAGCTTATCCATGTTCGCAATCTTAATCATCACATGCTCTTTAAACTCAATTGAATTGTTGAAATCAAAAGGATAAGTCCATGTAAAGTCGATATTCTCTGATTGTATATCTAGACTTAGTCTATCACGATGAAAGTTGCTTAATTGGTTAAGAATACAGTTCAAAGAAGCATCCAACCAAACAAATGGATGACAAGGAAGAGTCGTAGTAACAAATGGTTTGTTATCAACGATGTCATCCACAATTGCTTGTACAAGAGAAACACCAGACATTTCTGTGTAGAAGTGTGAGCGACCTTGTCGAGGATTAAACTCAATGAAAAACATTTGTTGTGATTCTGAGTTTTGAATACAGTCTATGTTAAATAAACCATAATAAGAATGAAAACTGAAAAATTTCTTTGTTAAATCAAGAAGAATTTCTTGTTCTTGATTTGTTACACTCACTATCACTAAATGATTACCTCTACGTTTTGCGTTTGGCCATCCGATTAAAGCTCTTCCAAAACTAACAGCTCGTAAATGTCCATGAAAATCCATATAACCGTTCACACTGTATTCATTGTATTGAGCAGATGGAATAATTTCTTGAACTACTAAAGAGGATTGATAACCAGCATCTCTAATTTTTTTAATGATAGTAGTAAGATGATGATCATCATCAATTAGATAGTTCTTAGCTTTTCCATTAAATTCAACTGTTTTATAGTGTGCTGAAATTGATGGCTTTAGAATAACGGGATAATCTAGTGAGTTAGTAGTGAAGGTATCGTTGTTTTTTAAAGTTAAGAAAAGTGTGTGAGGGTAAGGTATATTGGCTTCTTGACACACTTTCATTGCTAGGTGTTTATCAAAATAAGAATCATTGAGAAGTGGTTTTGGATAGGGAATACAATAGTATTTTGATAGCAAATCGTAATTGCTTTCAATGTGATAAAGATTAAGTTCATTACCACTCAATAGAATATATTTTTTATCTTTCTCTTGCACAAAATCAACTAAAACAAAACTAAAAACATCCTTGTCACGAAAGTTCTTAACAGGAATACAGTGAACGATTGATGAGAAACGGATTGGTGATGTCTCTAATTCATCTCCAAAGACAAATGGTTTTATTCCATAAGTATTGTGGAGAATACGAGCAAGACCATAAGAACTTGAATTAAAACCGATGATGACAAAAATAGTGCTTTTCATCAAATCACCTCATATCAATTGGTAAGCTTATTATATCATATTAAAATAAAAGAGGATGAAACTCAAATTGTGATGGGTTTGTTTTTGCTAGTTATCTGTGTGAATTCACAAATAAAATATGCTATACTGAATTATCACGAAATTTCACATGAAGGAGAGCGTGTATGAAACTGTATATTCAATTGTTCGTAGCTGCATCGGTTATTTTCCTTATTGTGGATGGCATTTGGTTAGGGGTAATCGCATGGCCATTCTTAAAAAGAGAAATTGGACACTTACTAAAACCTGTGAGTGTTTTACCAGCAGCAATATTTTATGTTATGTATATCATTGGAATGTTAGTCTTTGTTATTGTGCCAAATTTAAACCCATTTGATGTCAAAAAAGTATTAATGTTAGGTTTCTTATTTGGAGCTGTCTGTTACGCAACGTATGATCTAACAAACTTGTCAACCCTTAAAGGATGGTCTTGGAAAGTATCTGTTGTCGATATCTTTTGGGGTGGATTCGCAAGCAGTATCACCTCAACATTAGTTGCGTTTTTGTTTAGAGGAGCTTAAATGGAAGAAGTACTACTCACTGGAAACAGTTTGATATTGGCTTTTAAACAAGGAGCCAATCGAGTTATTGATATTCGACAAGAACTGAATGAAATCAATGTTTTTCCAGTTGCCGATAGTGACACGGGAACCAATTTAGCATCGCTAATGCGTTCTATTAATACAATTGATGCTAATGTTGAGATATCAATTAATGAAGCACTCATGACGATTGCTGATAAAAGTCTAGAAGGAGCTAAAGGCAACTCAGGAATGATATTTGCCCAATACTTCAATGGGCTTTCCCGAGGATATCAACTGGTACATGATGATGTCAATCAACTAGTTCGTACGATTTATACTGCGGTCGATGAAGCGTATCAATCAGTTCAAACTCCTCAAGAAGGTACTGTCTTAACGGTCATGAGAGTCTGGGCTAATACATTGTTTGAGCACATAAAAGCAAGTTCTTTCAAAGAATCGCTGATAAGTGCGCGACAAAGTGCCTTCGAAGCGTTACAAAAAACAGCAACCCAACACAAAGTTATGAAAAAATACGGCTATGTAGATGCTGGGGCTCAAGGATTTTATGAGTTTGTCGAAGGTCTTACGGATTCTCTGATTGGAGCACAAAGCTCAGAAGTTAAGAAATTTACTCACACACATGATTTGGCATATGAAATACAAGAACATTTGAGTGAAAAACCAAACTATCAATATTGCTTAGAAGTTGTCATGTCTTCGTTTGAAAATAACGACAATCTCCAACACATCCTTAAAGACTATGGAGACTCCATGGTCATTGTCCATGGACAAAAACATTCGCGTATTCATATCCATACCAGTCAACCAAAAGATGTCTTGGGTATTCTAGAAAATTATGGTGTGGTCAATAAAATTAAAGCAGATGATATGAAACAACAATACTTTGATATTTATGACAACAAAGAATCAATCGCATTAGTCACAGACTCAATTGCTGATCTTCCAGAAAGTGTTCTTAATCAATACAATGTTCACGTTTTACCACTAACGATTATGATTGATGATGCAGAACATCTTGATAAAGTTACTATCTCCAATTCTAAAATCTTAGAGCTAGTTCGATCAAAAAAACACTCAATTTCAACATCGATGGCAAATCAACAAACAATTCTAAGACTCTTGCAAAGTATGGAAAAGAGTTATAAACAAGTTATTATAGTTAGTGTTTCTTCTGGTTTGAGTGGAATGTACAATGCATTTAGTCAAGCCATTAATAGTTACAATGGTCCATTACAAATTGCGATTGTGGATTCAAAACTTAATTCCTTAGCCCAAGGGCTTCTTGTTAAAAAAGCAGGTCAGTACATTCAACAAAAAATGGAATTTGAAGACATCGTTAAAACCTTAGAAAAAGAATTAGAGAACATAAAAATTTATGTTTCAGTCTCTGATTTGAAACCAATGATTAAATCAGGTAGAATTCCACAACACCTTGGATCATTGTTTGAACATCTTAAACTTAAACCAATTGTTACTCTTGATGACCAAGGCAAAGGGGCACTTACAAACATTGGTTTTACAACTAGGGGGAACCAAAAAACCATTAAACGAAAAGTAGTTAAGAATAAACAAAACATTGAAGAATTATTAGTGGGTTACACCAGTGGTTCTGAGACGGCGAAAACTTGGGAAAAGTACTTTAAAGACAACGTTAACAAAACCATAGATACTGTTCAGACCTCCGCAATTGTTGCTTTAAGTGCAGGAGAAGATTCAACAGCTGTCGCAGTAATTTATAGAGGGGAGAAACAATAATGGTCTATTTATCAACAGCCTTAATCGTCTTATTATTCTTTGTCCTTTGGTTCTTTGTGTCTGTCCAACAAAAGAATTATGGATTAGTCGACATTGCCTGGGGACTTGGAATGAGTATTGTAGGAATCTTCTTGATCTTGATGTATCAACCTGACATTCAGATTACACTCAGTATTTTATTAATTGTTATTTGGGGCTTCCGTTTGGGATATTACTTGTTTAAACGAAATTGGGGAAAACCAGAAGATTTCAGATATGCTAATTTTAGAAAAAACTGGGGAAACAAATTTCCTTTACTCAAAGCTTTTCTTAATGTTTTTGTCTTACAAGGTATCCTATCTTTTATCATGATGTTCTCATCCATGAATGCTGTTTCCAACCAAACAGAAGTGAAGCTTCTATTTACGGTTGTTGGATTAGTGATTGCCGCAACAGGATTATTATTTGAAATCGTGGGAGATTATCAATTAGCTCAATTCAAAAAGAATCCAAATAACAAAGGAAAAGTTATGGATCAAGGGCTTTGGGGAATTACCCGTCATCCTAACTATTTTGGAGAAGTTGTCTTTTGGTGGGGGGTCTTTATAACATCTATTCAAGGATTTCATTCATTGTTTGGTATCATTTCACCACTCTTAATCACCTACTTAATTAATTATTTATCAGGGATTCCTCTGCTAGAGAAAAAATACTTGAATCGTCCAGATTACTTAGAGTATGCTAAAAAAACACCACGATTTATTCCGTGGGTTGGCACTAAGGAAATGAAAAAGTAACAAAGAAAAAG
>CAZWPP010000056.1:0-7069 GCA_964635335.1 uncultured Erysipelothrix sp.
TTGAAAAAACTTGATTGTGTAAATTGTTAAGATAGGTATATAGAACTTCTCGGTTAGAAAACTTTGACCAATCATAGGCAATACCGTTTTCTTCTTTGAGAGTTGAATCTTTAAAACTCATGTCTCTTCCTAAATGAGCAATGGCATCCATACGGAATCCATCAACACCTAAATCTAGCCAAAACTTAGCGACAGCGGCCATTTCGTTTTGAACATTTTTTGAGCTCCAATTTAGATCTGGCATTTTATTCGAAAAAATCTTCATATAGTATTCATCAGTTTCTTGACTATGATTCCAAGCACTACCACCAAAGAACGATCCCCAGTTGTTAGGAGGGTTTTTGCCTCTTCCTTTTGCCCATAAGTAATAATCTCGTTTTGGATTGTCTGTCGAGCTTTTTGATTCAATAAACCAAGGGTGTTCATCCGATGTTTGATTCATGACATAGTCAAAAATTATTCGCATTCCTTTTTCATGTGCTTTATTGATTAGTTCTTTTATATCGTCGAGTGTTCCCAAGGATGGATCGACATCACAAAATTCACTAACATCATAACCATTGTCATCCAGTGGTGATGGATAAAATGGACCAATCCATAACAAATTAACTCCTAAATACTCTAGATAGTCTAACTTTGAGATGATTCCTTGAATGTCTCCCATCCCATCTTGATTACTATCATAAAAAGAACGAGGATAAATCTCATATCCTACTGATTTCTTAACCCAGTCGTGTATCTTCATAGCGTCTCCTTTGTTTAATAAAAAATGGTGAGTTGTTACACTCACCATTATACCTTAATTTTTATTCAATTAACTACTTTTGAGTTTCAAGAACTGCGTTAGTTAATGATACTAAGTCAGCAACCACTTGGTCAACTGTCTTTTCTTGATTCCAAAGTAGTGGTGCTAAGTCTTTAACAAATCCATCCGCATAGAACACTTTATCCATTGCGCCATCACCACTAGCAAATTTTATTGCTGGTTCTGGGAAGTTGAATTCAAATGCACTCATGAATTGTTTTTGAACTGGAGCATTGTCTAAGTTTGGAGTTAATGCTGATCCATCAGCTAATGAAGGTGCATATGAAGAGTTGTCAACCATAGCTTGTAAACCTTCTTTAGAATAGATAAGTCTCATTAGTTCCATTGCTGCAGAACGATATTGAGTGTATGTATTAACTACATAACCCTTTGTTTTAACGAAAGGAGTAGTTTCTCTGCCTTGCCATGTAGGAAGTTTAGAGATTACATATTCGTTTCCTGTATCTTTTGCCATACCAGTAACGTCCATCCACGTACCAACTAGTCCAAATGGAGCTAAGTTAACACCGTTGATAACATCATCCCAACGCCATCCCATTGAAGAACCTGGAGTTACTTCTCCATTTGCTTCAACTGAAACGTGAGCATCACGAGCAGCAACAATAAATTCTAGCCCTTTTTTGAATTCTGGTGTATCGTATCCAGGTTTAAGTGGGTCTTGAGCATCACCAAATAGTTTCCATCCACCCGCTGATAAAGCAAAGTAGTTACTCCAAGCTTCAGTCATAGAGAATGGGAATACAACATTTAGTTTACTTTCAGTTTTTTCATCAGTAATAACGCGAACTTCATTTCCGTCTTTGTCTTTTTCCATCTTAGTTACAGCTGCAGTAACTGTAGGACGATTGCCCTTGTAGCTTTCAGCTAAAGCAAAGATTTCTTCCCATGTATCAAATGCATCTGGTAAGTTATCACCATTAGCATCAGTTACATCAAGTTTAAGTTCAGTTAACATTGTTTTGTTCCAAATAAATGCCATTCCATCATAAGTAATAGGTACATAAATAGTAGCTCCAGTACCATTACCTGCTTTGTAGAATGATTCAATTGAATTTTCTTTAACAAGTTTAACTAAGTTTTCTTCTAACGCTAACGCGTGAGTAGCATTACGAGGAACTTCCCCGTCAATAACCATAAGAACGTCTGGTGATTCACCTTGTTCTGTAGGTAGTTTGTCAGCAGAATTTGCTGCACCGTTGTTTACGTATTCCACTGCACCTTTTGCTTCTGGGTGTGTTTTGTCCCAAAGAGCAACGATTGCTTCACCTAATGCGTCACTGTCAGCACCAAACTTAAGTTTAGCACCTGCTTCAACGACATAAGCGCCATCTTGGAAAACAACTTTGTCTCCTTTAAGGTCTTCTGGTTTAACCTTATCTGCTCCTGTTGGATCAGTAGGATTTGGTTTTGTTGGCTCTGGATTTTCAGAACGAGTTCCACAAGCAACAAGCATTGCAGCGACTAGTGCTAAGACTAATAAACGCCAAATTTTTGTCATTACTTTTTCCTCCTTGTAATGTGATATTAATATGTAGTAGCGACACAAAAGAGACAGGTTGACATCTATCATATTTTTGTAATCGCTTAACAACAATGTAATTATAACAAATTCAAATATTGTGTCAACAACTTAGATTTACTAAAAAGCAATTTTAGTAATTACTTAACCCGAAGCATCCTATTATACACCATCATCAAACGAATCATGATGAACAAAGGACACAGAGCACTCGCAATTTCAGGACTAAATAATCCCCAGACTGCACAAATAAGAGCAGGGGTAAACATTGATAAGACCACCATCGTCACAACTTCTTTATACTTAAATGGTTGTTCCAACCGTTTGCCATTAATTAGCAAAAAGATTGTCGCTATCATCAATGTATACATCACATACATCATCAACATAGTCATATAGATCATCGGTACTTTGGTAGCGATATTGCTTTGAGAGATGTTCTGCAAGAAATGAGCCACTAATGTTTCATCATCAATCGACTCTTCTGTCTTCATTTCTAATAATTTATCAAAACTAACAGATTCTAAAAATGAATAGTTTCCTTGTAATTCATTTCCATTGTAACCAAAACTAATGGACTCTTCCATCACAAAGACATATTTAGGACCTAATGGAGCAATGTTTTGATACTCTTTAGCCATGAACTCTACGACATACCCACCCTCTTCAAATCGAGTATATGGCTCATCACAGACAAGTTTATTGTTTGTAACAGTACAATTATACTCATTGAACAGTTTCATCATTGGTTGGGTAACCCCTTCAAACTGATTTAAAATATCAGTTGGCGTCTCAAGAAAGCGACCCAAAGCAAAAGGGGTCGCTATTAACATTACTGAAATCAAAAACATAAGAAGTGTCATTGGCCATTTTAATTTTCGGTTATCAATAATTGCTTGATTACTATACAGTGTTTTAATTAAAGAATTCATTAACCTTTATCTGCTCCAGCAGTTAATCCATGAACCATGTATTTTTGCATGTACATTTGAACTAACATAATTGGAATCGCAATAACAAGAGCTCCTGCCATAAAGCGAAGTGGGTTATAGAACAATGTATCAAATGGATCGGTTGTACGATATAACCAAACCGCAACCGTTTGACTTTCTTGTTGCAAGAAAACGGATTGTAACATGTAATCCATCCAAGGACTCATAAAGGCATTGATTGCGACAAACCCAATAATTGGTACGATAAGTGGTAGTAAAATCATACGGAGAGTTTGAAGCTTAGTTGCTCCATCGATTTCAGCTGCTTCATCCAGAGAACGCGGAATACTTTGCATAAACCCACGAATCAAGAAAGTGTTGTAAGGAATTGATCCAGTAATATATGTGATGGCTAACATGTACGGATTGTTTAACCAACCAAATGTTCTAAAAATCAAGAACAATGCTAACATTCCCATAAAGGATGGGAACATTTGAATAACCATCATTCCTAGTAACAGATTCTTCTTACCTTTGAAACGTAATCTCGCAAAGACATATCCACTAATAACACTGGTAAGAATAACCCCAACTGTATTAACCACCGCAAGTGTTAAGGTTCTGACAAAAGCTGCTTGGAAGTCAGGTAAACCTCCTTTGGTGTTACTTGTATAAGTGAAGATGAATTTAAAGTGTTCAAATGAGAATTTTGAAATATCAGGAATAATTGGAACTGCTTTAAGTGATCGTCCTGCTGTAAAAGCCGCAGACACCATCCAAACAACTGGTAATAAACATATTGCAACCATAAAGAGTAACCAAAAATGTGTGACGATTGCTGAAAAAAGTCTGGCTGGTGTTAGTCTAGGTTTTCTTCTTTTAATTGTAGTTGTACTCATGATTATTCCTCCCACACAGCTTTATTTCGAGATAAATTCACTACCGAGAACAAAGCAACGGTAACAAATATCAAGATGGAATATACCGATGCGATATTGTAAAGTTGAGCATTCTTATTAAACGATAACTTATAAATCCATGAAATTAAGATATCAGTTTGACCAGGAGCTCCCCCCATGACACGCATAGATGTTGGTACTGAATCGTATTGTAAGGCAGGTCCACCACCTGTTAGATAGTAGATTGCTCCAAAGTTATTGAAGTTATGTGTAAATGTCATAATAATAGCTGGTGCAGTCCCACGAAGAACAAGCGGTAAAGTAATTTTCGAAAATTTCTTAAACCCTGTTGCTCCATCGATTGAAGCTGCTTCATAAAGGTCATTTGGAATAGTTGTCAAGGTACCGGTAATGAGCATCATGAAGTATGGTGCTCCTAACCAAAGGTTAACAATAACAATAACTACTCGTGCTAATGCCCCGTTTTGAGCAGAAGATAACCACTCAATCGGAGTTGTTGATGCCCCCGCAAGACCGATGGTATGTAAGAAGCTTGCCATTCCAGAGGCTGAGTTAGTTGTTTCTAAAATCTTATTAACAAGTCCATCCAATGCGAACGCATTCTTGAAGACCATCAAGGAAACCATTCCTGGGATTGCCCAAGGGATTATTAAGATTGTTCGCCAGACTTTTTTCATCTTCACTGATTTAGATTCAATTGCTAACGCATTGATAAATCCTAAAGCGTAACAAGTCACGGATGCCATAATTGCGAATATTATTGTCCACAATAACACTGAACCAAAGATTGAGAACCAAGCAGGGTCACTAACAACTTGTTTGAAGTTCGCAAACCCTACCCACTTAATTAAGCGGTCTGGTAAAATCACTCGGTAAGTATAATTAGTAAAGGCTAGTAAGAACGAGAATAAAACAGGGATTACTGTAAAGAACGCAATCAATACAACGATAGGTGCCAATAAAATAACAGGTAATGAATCGTCATACAACTCTTTAAGATATGCTTTCCCCTGTTTAAATGCGAACCCACTGTTGATTAACTTTCTGTTTTTGTAAGCATCGCGGATGTTGACTATCCAAATTGCGACAAAGAAAGCAATAATAACAAGAGCAATCAAACCCGAAACCATCATGGTTACTGAGTTATCTGCGGTAATCCAAGGAATTCGAGGGTGAAAAGTCTCAGCTCTTTCACCACGATACATTTGTCCGGTGACAACGGCCCCTAATGTTAAGATGCCCCATAGACCTTTGGTAAAGAGTCCTCCATAATCCCTAAAGAAATAAAAAATACCATCTTCTCCAGCTGGGTTTTGAGCTATTTCAGCAGAATAATATAAATAACCTCCGGTTAAAAATTCGATAGCGACAAATAAAACTAGTACCCCAAAGAAAATAGCAGCTTTCTTATACTGCTTGTTTCTTGCTTGTCCTGCTCCCATCAATACAGTTGAGAAAAGAGCAGATACAAGTGCATCAGGATGTTCTTTAATGTCTCTAAAGAAGCCAGAGATCCGTGCCCCTAAGCTACGTTTTTGCTTCATGAAACTTCCTCCTTCTTAAAATCTGAGTTAATTATAACATGAATATTTTAAAATGTTAGCGTTAACATGACTTTTGTCAGACAAAATAACAAGAAACCTATTTTAATATGTTGAAGTGTTTTGACACCCCTATCAATCAATAGTAAAATGAAACAAGTCGGAGGACACACTATGAGTTATGTTCAAGAAGTCATTACTTCTATTAAACACCAATACCATCATCAACCTGAATTCGTTCAAGCAGTTAGCGAAGTCTTGTTGTCTTTAGAAAGTACTATTAATAAGGATGAAAGTTATTATAAGAAACACTGCATCTTAGAACGATTAATCATTCCTGAAAGAATTATTGAATTTAAAGTAACTTGGATTGATGACAACCAACACCTTCATGTGAATACTGGGTATCGGGTTCAGCACAATTCCGCTTTAGGTCCCTACAAGGGAGGATTGAGATTTCATCCGAGTGTCAATCAATCGATTCTAAAATTTCTCAGTTTCGAACAAACCTTTAAGAATGCTCTAACAGGTTTACCAATGGGTGGCGCTAAAGGTGGAGCGGACTTTGATCTTAAAGGGAAAAGTGATACAGAAATTATGAACTTCTGTCAAAACTATATGAATGAACTCTATAAATATATTGGTCCAAACATTGATATCCCGGCCGGTGACATTGGGGTTGGTGCTCGTGAAATCGGTTATTTATTTGGTCAATACAAGAAACTGACAAATCGCTTTGAGGGTGTATTAACTTCCAAAGGGTTATCCTATGGTGGTTCCTTAGGGCGAACTCAAGCAACAGGGTATGGGGTCGTTTATATGCTAGAAGAAATCTTGAGTCATAGAAATGACACGCTCACTAACAAAGTTATTGGGGTTTCTGGTTCTGGGAATGTTGCCATCTATGCGATTGAGAAAGCAACTGAACTTCAAGCTAAAGTCATTACTGTGTCTGATTCTAATGGTTGGATTCTTGATACCGATGGTATCGATCTTGAGATTCTTAAAGAAATAAAACTGAAGAATCACTCCCGTCTTTCAAATTATGTAACTTACAAACCATCCGCAAGCTACTTTACCAATAACGATCTGTGGAAAACACCTGTTGATATTTTCATTCCCTGTGCAACTCAAAATGAAGTGGCTTTAGATGATGCTATCGCAATGGTTAATAATCATGTCCAAGTTGTGATTGAGGGGGCTAATATGCCTCTAACCAATGAAGCGGTGAACTATCTTCAACAACACAAGGTTCTGTTTGTTCCTGGCAAAGCAGCGAATGCTGGAGGGGTGCTTGTGTCGGGTTATGAAATGAGTCAAAACGCTTCGAA
>CAZWPP010000057.1:0-7047 GCA_964635335.1 uncultured Erysipelothrix sp.
TACACCAATGACTCTTGGATTTTTCAACATTTCACTTAGAAGTGATGGTGTTAAACTTACTCCAGCAAGTTGAGGGATATTGTAGATTATAAAATCGGTATTTGGAGCAGCGCTTGAAATATCGTTCCAGTAGCTAGCAATTGAATGTTCAGGAAGTTTAAAATAAATCGGTGGAATTGCTGCTATAGCATCGACTCCTAAACTTTCTGCATGCGCTGCTAATTCTTGAGAATCTTGAGTATTGTTACATACAACATGAACAATTATTGTTAAGTGTCCTTTTGCTTCTTCCATCACTGCTTCAAGCATTTTTTTCTTTCTGAAACAGATAGATAGATGCATTCCCCAGAAGATCCACCAACATAGAGACCTTTTACCCCTAGTTGATGTAATAGCGTGTTAACTCTTTGGTTTTTTGGGTACTGATATGTCCATCTTCATCATAGCTAGCATAAAGTGCAGGAATTATTCCGTGATCTTTTGTTTTCAATGTTCTTCTCCTTTTATCACAATCGAATATAAGTGTTCCCCTTTCATTGAATTGTGTAAAGAAAATATCTCAATAAAATTTTTGTATATCTTGATAATTAAAACAGAGAAGTTAATTAAGTGGATGTGTTGAATAAAAGTGAATTGTTTGTTTAAATAAGTAAGAGAAGAGGTAAAACAATGAAAAAGAACATTTTATGTTTTGGTGATTCAAATACTCATGGATATAATGCTATCGATAATTCACGGTTTGATGAGACTAAGCGTTGGCCACAATTATTACAAAAATATGGTGGAGATGATTTTTTGATTATCGAAGAAGGATTATCTGGAAGAACGACTGTTTTTGACGATCCGATTACTGAAGGATTGAATGGATTAACTTATTTAACACCTTGCATGATGAGTCATGAACCATTAGATTTATTGATTATCATGCTTGGTACTAACGATACGAAAGAACGTTTTGGAGCAAGTCCAGCGGTGATTGCTAAGGGACTAGAACGGCTTGTTATTAAGGCAAAACAAACCGATGCTTGGAGAAATGATCCAAAAATAGTGATAGTAGTTCCTAAAGCTATTGAAGTTGAGTATGAGAATACCGAAGTAGTTAGAACAATGGGCAGACGGTGTGCTCAAAAATCACAATTACTTGCTGATGAATATCGTCAGGTTGCTGAATTACATAGTTGTTTCTATTTTGATGCCAACAAAGCTGTTTTAAAGTATAATCCTATTGATTATATGCATTTAGATGAGTATGGTCATAAATCATTAGCGAAAGAGTTGTTTAAGTTCATTAAAGAAACCATATAAAAAAGTGTTCGTTATAATCGTGAAAAGGCTGCAGAGTTAACTGCTTCTCTATCAAAATTTGATCCAATGGTTTTTGAGGGACATTCCAGTGATTATCAGTCAAAGAAGCATCTTCGTCAAATGGTTGAAGATGGAATCGCTATTTTAAAGGTTGGTCCTGCGTTAACGTTTGCATATCGTGAAGCATTGTTTGCTTTGAGTGCTATTGAAGAACAACTTGTAGTAAATAAAGAAGATCGTGGAAACTTTATTGAAGTGTTGAGAGACGAAATGGTAGCAGATCCAAGTCGTTGGAATAAGTATTACTTTGGTACTGAGCAAGAATTAGCTATTAAACGGCTATACAGCTTCTCGGATAGAGCGAGATATTATTTACCAAGAGAAAATGTAACTGCTGCGATTGATAAGCTAATGAACAACCTTAAAAAAGAATTACCTTTAAACTTGATTAGCCAGTTCGCTCCAGTTCAATATCGAAAAATTGTTGAAGAAGAAATTGAAAACACTGCACAATCCATCATAGAAGATTGGATTGGTGTAACGATTGATGACTATTTATTTGCGTGTATTCGATAAGTAGGTAGCTGTACTGTTAGAATGGTGTATACTAGTCTAACAGTACTTTTTTATATGTTATTTCCTGGGAAATATTTAGCAGTCTGTGTTAGTCTTTGTTAAAAACCAAGAATATGGTACTATAGTCGATATATAGATAGGAGAGTGATGATTTGGGGTTACTTGAAAAGATAAAAGAAACAGTATATTCGGTTCTACCAATATATATTATTGTACTGATATTACACTTTACGATCAGTCCACTTGAAACAAGTTTGATGGTCATCTTTACAATTTCTACACTATTGGTTGTAATTGGTTTATCAATGTTTAATTTAGGGGTTGATAATAGTATTGAAAAAATGGGAAATGTTGTTGGTACTAATATTCTCAAGAAAAATAGTGTTCCTTTTGTAGTGATAGTAAGCTTTCTAGTTGGATTTATGGTGACCTTTGCGGAACCTGATTTACAAGTTCTGGGAAGTCAGTTAAACCAGATAACCGGAGGACAAGTTCCTGCATTGTTATTAATTGGTGTCGTTTCTGTTGGTACTGGAATATTTGTTGTTATCGCAATGTTAAGAATTTTATATGGTATCAAACTCAACAAGATATTTTTAATTTCTTATGCAATTATATTTATTCTAGGTGCAATTGTTTCGGTGGTTCAACCAAATTTATTGTCTGTATCCTTTGATTCAGGGGGAGTAACTACCGGACCACTAACGGTTCCATTTATTATGTCACTTGGAATTGGAATAGCAGCAAGAAGAGCTTCTAAAACGAATCAGGAAGAAAGTTTTGGTGCGGTCGGTTTAGCAAGCGCAGGACCAATTATGGCGGTTTTGGTGTTAGCTGTTTTCACTTTTAATATGAAAATCGATGCAAGCACCTTTAATGAACTTACACCAGTAGCTACAGAGATAAGTAGTATACTTGGTGTTTTATTATTAGAGTTTAAGAATGTATTTATTGCTTTATCACCGTTAGTGGCAATATTTGGAGTATTAAACTATCTCTATTTCAAACTTAAGACATCTGATTTACTAGATATTGGTAGAGGTCTTGTTCTTAATTACGTTGGGGTCTCATTGTTCTTGACGGGAGTTAATGCGGGGTTCTCACCAGTTGCTCAAACCCTAGGAGCTACAATAATCACTTCTGCAAATGGATGGATGATTATTATTATCGGTTTTATATTAGGGTTAGTGATTGTGTTTGCGGAACCTGCAATTTGGGTATTGAATAGAAATGTTGAAGATATATCTGGGGGATCAATCAGCAAGACATTAATGATGGGAAGTTTAAGTATCAGTGTAGGATTAGCAGTTGCCTTAGCTATGGCAAGAATCTATTTTCAATTTTCTTTATGGTATTATTTGATTCCCGGTTATGCATTAGCCTTTATTTTGATGAAAAAGAGTCCTGCTTTATTTACAGCGATAGCCTTTGACTCTGGAGGAGTTTCTACTGGACCAATGACTGCTACATTTATCTTATCGATGGCGATTGGCGCTGCTGTTGCCCATCAAGGGAATGTTTTAACAGATGCGTTTGGTTTAGTGGCTATTGTAGCAATGATGCCTTTGATTGTTATTCAGCTACTTGGGGCAGTATATAGTAGTAAATTACAAAAAATAAGTGATTCAGATGATAACTGGATTGAGGAGGAATAATATGAAAGAATATACACGTCAATTGTATCTTGTGCATACCATCATGCCTAATGGTCAATTAAGACGTTATGAAGAAGTGTTAGGTAAATATAAGGTAGGATTTCATACAACGATTCCGTGTTTGGGAACTGTTAATGATAAGATCCTTAACTCGCTTGGGGTATCAAGCTCTCATAGAGAATATAGTCAAGCCTTAATTACTGATTCTAAGCTAAATGAATTAGTTTCTGAGTTGACGGAACATCTTAAGCTAAACAAACCAGGACATGGGATACTATTTGTAACTACAGTAACAGAAGCATTTGTTACTGGTATGCATTGCAGAGTTAATCTGGAGGAAAATATAAAAATGGAAGTGTTAATTACAGCGATTACAAATTACGGTCAATCAGAGGATATTCTTGAGGTGGCTAGAAATAATGGTGCGCATGGAGCTACTATTATTAAAGGTCACGGTACGGTAAGTAAAGAAGCAGAGAAATTCTTTGGTATCGCTATTGAACCGGAAAAAGAGATTGTTTTGTTTGTGGTTGATAAAATGATTGAAGCTCAAGTATTAGAAGCTATTTATGAAGTTGGAAAATTCGAAAAAGCTGGAGCTGGTATTGTCTATTCACAACCGCTATCTCTGACAAGAGGAATTTCTTCGGATTCTGAGTAAAAACAATTTGACTATCACCTGTTTTTTGATATGATATTTATACATCGTGATGATGGAGATTAATATAAGGACAATCTTAAGAGAAGTGATGGTTGGTGAGAATCACTGGTTTGAATTATAGTTCCCCTCCTGAACGAGTTCGTTACTCGCGTTATAGAGTTTGAGGAAATGTTTCACGTGAAACATTTCAAAAAAGGGTGGCAACACGAGATATCGTCCCTTGGCGGTATCTTTTTTTATGTAAAAAGGAGGCAAATATGCTAGATATTAAACTGTTTAGAGAAAATCCAGAATTGGTTAAGGAAAATTTAAGAAAGAAATTTCAAAGTAAGAAAATTGAGATGGTTGATAAAATTGTTGAATTAGATCAAAACTATCGAAACTTAAAAACCCAAGCTGATAATCTAAGAGGACAACGCAATGCTTTAAGTAAACAAATCGGGCAATTGATGGGTCAAAAGAAGTTCGATGAAGCAAATGCAATTAAACAACAAGTTGTTGAGATGGCTGATGAACTAATTAAACTAGAAGAATCTGAACAACCTTTATTTAATGAGATTCAGAAGTTACAGATGCAAATTCCTAACATTATTGATGAATCTGTACCTATTGGTAAAGATGATTCTGAAAATGTTGAGTTAGAACGTTTTGGTGAGGCTGTTATCCCTAGCTTTGATGTGCCACATCACATTGATATTATGGAAGCACTCAATGGTGTTGATTTAGAAAGTGCTCGAAAAACAAGTGGAGCAGGTTTCTACTATCTTATGGGGGACATTGCTCGTTTGCATTCTGCGGTCTTAGCTTACTCAAGAGACTTTATGATTGATAAAGGTTTTACATACACAATACCACCGTACATGATTCGACGCTCTGTAGTAGAAGGTGTAATGAGTTTTGAGGAAATGGAAAATATGATGTACAAGATAGAAGGTGAAGACCTTTATCTCATCGGTACATCTGAACACTCGATGATTGGAAAGTTTATCGACACCATTCTTAAACCAGAACAGTTACCACAAACTTTAACGTCGTATTCTCCTTGTTTCAGAAAAGAAGTTGGTGCGCATGGATTAGAAGAACGTGGAGTATATCGAATTCATCAGTTCGAAAAGCAAGAAATGATTGTTGTTTGTGATCCAAACGATAGTAAGAAGTGGTTTGACTTTATGTGGAAAGCTTCAGTTGAGCTATTTAGATCGATGGATGTTCCAGTGAGAGTGATAGAATGCTGTTCAGGCGATTTGGCTGACCTTAAGAGTAAATCTGTAGATATTGAGGCGTTTAGTCCAAGGCAAAACAAATACTTTGAAGTGTGTTCTTGCTCGAATTTAACAGATGCACAAGCAAGACGATTACAAATCAGAATTGATACACCGGAAGGAAAAGTTTTTGCCCACACACTTAACAATACTGTTGTTGCTCCTCCTCGTATGCTTATCGCTTATCTAGAAAACAATTTAAATGAAGATGGCTCTGTGAACATAGCGAAAGCGTTACAACCATATATGGGCTTTAAAGAAAAAATTGAAGCTAGAAAAGGTTAACCATGAGCTTTGATTTCACTCATATCGTTAAAAACAAACAAAGAAATTCTTATAAAATTTCTGGTATGACCAATAACAAACACTATGATCCAGAAGTTGAATCAATTGCAATGACTGTTGCGGATATGGACTTTGAGACGCTAACAGATATAAAAGAAGCCATTATTAAGTGGACAAATGAGGCTCCTTTTGGTTACACATATCCAGGAAGAGAATACTATGAAGCTATCATAGATTTTATGAAAAGACATCATCAACTTGAAATAGCAAAAGATGATATTCTAGTATACGGTGGTGTCATTGAGATGATTGAACAAGTTATTCAGGCCTTTACCAACCCAGAAGATGAAGTGATAATTTTTACTCCTGTTTATCATCCGTTTTATCGTATAATCAGAAACAACAATAGAACAATAAACGATATTCCTTTACTTTATGAAGAAAACAGATATCAAATAGACTTTGAAGCGTTTGTTAAACAGGCTAAAAGAGCTGAGACGAAGGCATTGTTACTGTGTAGTCCGCACAATCCAGTGGGTCGTGTTTGGACTAAAGAAGAACTTATCAAGCTTGTTTCGATTTGCTTAGAAAACAACCTAATAATTATTAGTGATGAAATTCATTTTGATCTAGTAAACTCTAACAGTCATCATACTGTAATAACTACTGTTTCAAAAGAAGCAGAAGACATCAGTTTTGTATTAACGTCTCCTTCCAAGACATTTAATCTTGCTGGATTGCAATGTGCAAATATGATTGTTAAGAATAAAGATCTTAGAGGTAAACTTATAGATTTTAGAAGTAAAAAATCGGGTCAAAGTGTAAATGCGTTAGGGTTAGTAGCTTGTCAAGCGGCTTATAATCACGGAGATGAGTGGATAAAAGCATTGAATGAGTTGATTGAAACAAATTATCTCCAAGTATTATCCATGATAGAAAAGAGTTTACCCAAAGCTACACTTCACAAATTAGAAGGTACATACTTGTGTTGGTTGGATTTGAAAGAGTATGGAGAAAGTGATGCCATAATTGAGCAGTTAAGTAAGAATCAAGTTTTTGTCAACGATGGAAGAATGTTTGGCGACAATGGGGATGGTTTTATTAGATTAAATATAGCTTATCCTACTGAATTAATTAAAGAAATGATAGAAAGATTAACCAAAACATTTAGTTAATATGTTTCACGTGAAACATTAGTATAATATAAATTATGTTTGAAAGTTCTGATTATATTCTGTATAATAACAATTGCTACTACAACGATATCTGATCAACCAGGTCAGGGTAGGAATACAGCAGCCTT
>CAZWPP010000058.1:0-6878 GCA_964635335.1 uncultured Erysipelothrix sp.
CACGATTTATTCCGTGGGTTGGCACTAAGGAAATGAAAAAGTAACAAAGAAAAAGAGGTAACTTCGTGGTTACCTCTTTTATGATTTAAAACTACTTGTTTTTGCTTAATGTAGCAAGGAAGTCAGTTAACTCAAGATTTGCTCCAAACAAATCAGTCCCAGGCTCAAGTACAGAGCCGTTTTTTAATGACCCTAAATCTAATGGATAAAAGCCAATATCCTCTATAAGAGAATCAACAAGGGCTTTTGCTACAGAGTTGTCTCCAGCATACGCAATTACTTTCTTAATGGGAGAAAAACTCTCAGCTTCTAAGTCATGGTAGCCCATATGGTTAAATGCCTTAATCACAATGGATTTATTTAGATGCTTTTGAACCATTTCAGATGATGTCAAAAGTGGGTTCGTAGGTATTCGAGTAAGGCCATCAACTTCCCACCAATAGTTCATTGCATCAATCACAATTTTGTTTGATAAATACTCTGTTGGAATGCTTTGATATTTACTCAAAGGTAAAGCTAAGATAATGATATCTGCTTGTTGGGTGACTTCAGTATTCGTTAGAGGGATAGCATTAGGAACGAGTACTTCAATAGTTAACGAAATAGACTCAACATTTCTAGAACTAGAGATTAATACAGGGTATCCTGCTTCAACAAATAGTCTACCCAAGGTTGTACCAAGTTTTCCCGCACCTAAAATGCCAATCGTAGGTTTATTTTTCATTTAGGAGTTCTCTGACACGTGGAATCACAACTTCACCATACAATTGAATGGTTCTTAAGCGATGCTTCTTCAATTGCCCACCCATTGAATAAATTAAATCAAATCGTCCAATATTCATTTCTTTAATGACCTTCGCTAGTTTTTGAGCAACTGTTTCGGGACTTCCAATAAAATAAGCACCATATTTGATTTCATTTAAGAATTTCTCTTTTGACATTGGAGGCCAACCTCTTTCTTTTCCAAGAACAGCCAGAGATTTACTGAAGTATTGCCATGCTATTTCGATAGCTTCTTCATCGGTTTCAGCGATGACTCCATGCGAATGTATACCTACTGTATGAGAAGGGTGACCAAATTGTTTTGTTGCCTTTTCATAGAGTTCAATATAGGGTTTGAACCGTTTGTGTTCTCCACCAATGATGGCTAACATCACAGGGAAACCATATTTAGCAGCTCGAATAATGGATTCTGGTGAACCACCAACTCCAACTTGAACATCTAGCTTGTTTTTAATCTTTGGATAGATTTGGGTATTTGTAATTGATTGGGTAAATTGTCCTTCCCAAGTGAGAGGTTCTTGTTTTAAGATTTCAGAGAACATTGCTAATTTTTCTTCAAAGAGTTCATTGTAGTTTTGTAAATCATAACCAAACAAAGGGAATGATTCAATAAAAGAACCACGACCCACCATGACTTGTGCTCTACCATTACTGAGTGCATCAATTGTAGCAAAGCGTTGATAAACACGTACTGGATCATCAGAACTTAAGACTGTGACACCAGTTCCTAAAATAATGTTTGACGTTACTTGCGTTAATGCAGCAAGTACTGTATCTGGGGCTGAAATGGCGTATTCCTCACGGTGATGCTCTCCTAGAGCAATCACATCGATACCTAGCTTGTCGGCTAAAATTGCTTCTTCTACGACTAGTTTTAATGAGTCTTCATAACTCATGAATTGTCCTGTTTTATCATCGACTGCTACTTCACCGAAAGTGTCGATGCCAAATAATATTTCTTTCATTTTCAATCCTACTTTCTTGCTTAGTATATAAAGTATACTAAGATAAAGCAAACACTTTGCCCATAAAAAAAGATGAATCAATGATGTGATTCATCTTATATCAGTTATAGTGAGTTAAGAATTTCTCTCAGAACAGGCATATCAGTAACTTCATATTTCTTAATAAACGCATCGATATCCGTTTGTGAGTGATATTCTGTATCTAATACTAATTTATGAGCTGGTAAATGACCGACATTTCCAACCTTAATATCAATAATGACAGGAATAGTGGATTCTTTTGCTTTTGTCAGTGCATCGACTAATTCATCGTAGGTCTCCACTCGATAACCAATGCCTCCCATTGCTTCCGCGAATTTTGCGTAATCGGCAACAGGTAAATCAACTCCAAAAGTTTCTTTGTTTTCTGTTTCTTGAGCTACTTGAATGAATCCATATGATTCATTGCACAAGACAAGGTTAATAATTGGAAGTTTGTACTTTAACTGAGTCATGTATTCTTGCATCATCATTGCCATAGCTCCATCACCAGAGAGGGTATAGACTTCTCTATCTGGATAAGATAGTTTAGCGGCAATTCCACCTGGTAACCCAATTCCCATGGTCGCAAAGGTACCGGAAGTGGTGTGTTTTTGTTTACCAGTAAACATGAGTTCACGACTTGAGAGAATGACGTTGTTACCAACATCGATAATGTAAATAGCGTCATCATTTGCGAGCTCATTGAGGGCTTTCATGACTGGTTCAGGTCTCATTGGTGTTTCATGACTGTCTTCAAACTTTTGAATCCATGTTAACCAGTTTTTACGGTTGATAACGTTTGCTTTTAGCCATGTCGTTTCTTCAATTGCTTCGCCCATTGCTACTATATCAGCCATGACAGCTTTTGAGTCCCCTAGAATTCCAAGAGTAGAAGGGAGTCTTTTCCCTAAAGCAACAGGATCTGTATTAATTTGAACTGACTTGATATCTTGTTTGAAGTAATCCCGACCGAATGGATATTCTGCCCCAACCATAATGAGTAAATCGGTTTTTTCGATGGCTTCCATGGATGGTTTTGATCCAAGACGACCAAGTTGTCCTAAGAGATGTGGATGAGCATCATCCATTGCTCCCTTACCTAAGAAGGTTAAGATGACTGGTATCGAATATTTTTCAGAGAATGCTTTGAGTTCTTCACGAGCATGATGTGTTCCTCTTCCCGCAAATATAACTGGTCGTTTGGCTTCTTTAATCATGTCAATTGTTTTGAGAATGTCTTCTTGACGATGAAGGGGAAACGTTGGTTCGTAAGCGAAGGCACTGGATACATAGGTATCCTCAATTTCAGCGTACCCAATATCCACAGGGACATGCACAATCGCAACACCACGATCACGGTAAGCAGTTCGAATCGCTTGATCGAATACGCGTGGTAATTCATTTGGGTTTAAAACCATCCGGTTGTAGACGGATACATCAGTATATAGAGGAACTGGATCCATTTCTTGGAAATAGTCCGTATTTAGATTTTTTGAGTGGGTACTTGCGGCAATAACAAGCATTGGTACTCGATCGAATTTAGCGTCGTACATACCATTAATTAAATGTGTGTGTCCTGGTCCACCAGAACCAAATACAACACCTATTTTACCAGTCAATTTTGCGTCGACGGAAGCAGCTAGTGCGCCTCCTTCTTCGTGACGGACTTGGATATATTGAATCTTATCTTCGTATATCTTTAGGGCTCTCATCAAGGAATTGGTGGAGCTTCCTGGTATCCCATAAATATGGTCAACGCCCCAATCGGTGATGACTTTTACCATAGCTTCTGCAGCTTGTATTTTTTTCATATCATTTCTCCTTTTCATTGATATCCATTGTACCATGTTGATTTGATTGAATCAGTTGATATGACTAGCCCATCACTGAAGAGTTGAAAGAATATTTATCTTACAGTTTGTATATGTTATAGTTAGTATAGAGGTTATTGGATGATCAAAAAGTCAGGTTTACTTGTCATTTTGTTGATGCTTAGTGCCTGTCAAATTAACTACGTTCAGGTTAATAACATAGCGAGTTCCATGGATTTTAATGATAATGGATTGGATGATTATTCTGATTTTGTGTTAGGTGCACGAAAAGATGCGAACAATCATCCAAGCTATAATGGGGACTATGTGTCTAAAAACAATGGGTAACCAGATCCAGATAGAGGGATTTGTACAGATGTCATTTGGAGAGCGTTTAAAGAAGCGGGTTATTCGCTTCGTAGTGTGTTACATGAAGATATTAAAGAGAACCAAGATAGATATCTACACGTAGTAAGGAAGGTGGATTCATGCATAGATTTTCGACGAGTCAAATCGTTGAGACCATTTTTTGAAGAGTATTCAATTTTTCTTGAAACTGAACTAATTAATCCAGAACAGTGGCAACCAGGGAATATTGATATTTTTGGTCCTAATGATCAACACATTGGGATGCTTACGGATAGAATAAACAAAGAAGGGTTTCCGTTAGTGTTTCATAATGCTGGTCAAAGAAATCGAGAGGAAGACTACTTGAAAAGACAAAGTGATAAAATTACTGGTCATTTTCGGTTTGATGCATCTAAGATTAAAACAAGTGTTCTAAGAAAGTGGGTAGAAGGTGAAGATGGACAATAAAAGGTTATATCTTGCGTATGGTAGTAACATGAGTGAAGCACAAATGGATGATCGGTGTTGTGATCATCAACTGGTCGGACCTGTTGTTTTGAGGGATTATTGTTTAAACTTTCGTCAAGCAAGTACTGGTTATTATGCAACGTTGGATGAAAAAAATGATCATCAGGTTGATGGTATTCTTTGGTTAATATCAAAAGAAGATGAAGCAATTTTAGATGGTTTTGAGGGAGTCAGTAGTGGTTGGTACTATAAAAAGATTGTTTCGGTTGATTTGAATGGGGAGATGCTTGATGCATTAGTCTATTTAATTCCTGAAACTCGTGGAGTCGGTAGACCACCTGAGTGGTATGTACAGCGAATTCAAACAGCTTATGAACGGTTTGGTTTAGATACTGAAGAATTAATAAAGATGGCGAATCAATGATTTGCCATTAAATTTATGCTTTTTTATAAGCGAATGTGTTGAGAGTAACTAAATTTGAATGATACAATCACTCTATAGATAAAACATAACGATAGAGGGGATGATTGCATGAGAAAGATAATGTTATTGGGATTTTTGACTCTTCTTTTTATTTCTTGTCAGTCAAAAACCCCTTCAACCGATACTGATCCTGTTGAAACTAAAAACCCAGAGACTAGTTATCAGCCCTCTTTTGTGGGACAAACTAGAATTAAGGGTATAAAAACAAAAATAAATCTAGAGGTTAGTATTATTACGGATCAGTTAAAACAACCGTGGGGAATTAGTAATTTCATTGATGATCGATTCTTGGTAACACAAAAACAAGGAAGTTTATTGATTGTGAATCGGGATGGGACACTGAGTGAACCAATTGTTGGGTTTCCATCTTTAGAAACGAACAGTCAAGCAGGATTACTTGATGTAGTGATATCACCTAATTTCAAAGAGAATCGACATATTTATTTTACGTATTCAGAAAAAAGTGAACAAGGTTCAGTGACTGCTGTGGGATATGGTCGATTATCAGAAGATGAAACCAAGATAGAAGACTTTCAAACAATCTATCGAGCTTTGCCTTACTTCAACAACGGACTTCACTTTGGCAGTAGAATTGTTTTCGATAAAGAAGGTAATCTCTTTGTGTCTACTGGTGAAAGATCAAGTCTTGAAACACGATTGATGGCTCAAGAATTGGATAATGGCTATGGAAAGATTGTTCATCTTACTGCGACTGGTAAGCCTGTGTCAGATTCTCAGCTTGAAATCTATTCGTTTGGACATCGCAATGTTCAAGGATTAGCGATTCATCCTGAAACACACGAATTGTGGGCTTCTGAGATGGGTCCCAAAGGTGGAGATGAACTTAATCGAATTGAATTTGGAAAGAACTATGGATGGCCTGTGATTAGTTATGGGGTTGAGTACTCTGGTAAACCAATTGGAGAGGGTATTACCCAAAAAGATGGGTTAGTACAACCGGTATACTATTGGGATCCTGTCATTGCTCCTAGCGGAATGGCTTTTTATGATTCAGATGTGATTAGTGAATGGACCAACAATCTCTTTATCGCAGGATTGAGAGGAAGTCACATTGCTAGAATTGTGATTGAGGATAATAAAGTGATTGCTGAGGAAAGATTACTAGAAGGATTGGGACAACGGTTTAGAGATGTTGAAGTATCAAGGGATGGTGCTTTGTTTGTTATTACGGATGAAGGTAGACTTTACAGAATTGGAAAGTAGGAAAGAATGTTCATGAATCAAATTAGTGATTTGAAAGAAAAAATAAGTGATCGCTCTGCGGAGTTGATTTCAGAGAATAAAGTTAAGAAATATGCGATTGCGATTCCATTCATTCAAACAGAGAAGGGTCTTGAAATCCTGTTTGAGAGACGGTCTTCGTTTCTTAAACAATCAAATGATATCTGTTTTCCTGGAGGAAGAGTTGAAAATAATGAATCGTTACAAGCAGCCGCAATTCGTGAAACGAGTGAAGAATTATTGATTGATAAAGAGCAAGTTGAACTTTTGGGTGAAGGGGATATCTATATTGGATTAGGTCATGCGATTGTTGCTTCTTTCTTTGTGTTGCTACACAATTACGAAAATACATATTCACTCGATGAGGTTGAATCCATTCATAGAATTCCTCTTGATGAGTTGCTGAAGTGTAATCCAGATGAGTATGAGGGTCAGCTAAAGATGGAGCTAGCAGATAATTTCCCTTACGATAAAATTAATGGTGGGGAGAATTACCAATGGGTTTCGAGTTCTCGACGGTTCCTTTTTTACTCAATTAATGACATTGTAATTTGGGGATTGACTGCTCAATTATTAAAATCAGCTCTAAGGATAATTGAAAAGAGTGGATTTGTTTCAAATTGATTGAATAACAAAAACATCAACAGTAGGTAAGCTAGTGTTGATGTTTATTTTTATTTTATTTCTTTTTTTATTTTATTGAGTATTTAAAGAAGATGTAGAAATGTACGAGCTTTAAAGAAGTTGTAGATATTT
>CAZWPP010000059.1:0-6614 GCA_964635335.1 uncultured Erysipelothrix sp.
TCCATCTTACATTTTACAATGAATTGATAGAAGTATACTTTTTTTATTAGGTACCAACTAATTAGGTCAGTTCAGTCTGTATAAAACAGACACACTCTTTTTTAGTTATTATTGGTTATTATAACTCCAACCATGATCATTATGATAAATCATCAGTTTACTCATTCCACCATCAACGGTAATACTTTGACCAGTAATAAAAGAAGCTTCTTTCGAACACAGAAAGTTAATCACTGAGACAACATCCTCAACTGTTCCAATGCGGTTGACAGGGTGTTGGTTGTGATCACTTTCGCTAAATGGTTGTGAAGTTGTGTTTATCCAACCAAGATTTAGACTATTGACCCTGATCTTAGGACTTAAGGAGACTGCTAAAGCATGGGTTAAGGAGCCGATGCCTCCTTTTGCTGCAGCATAACTCTCGGTTTGTGGTTGACTCATAAACTCACGAGTAGAAGAAATATTAATAATGGATCCGTTGTGATTGAAGTGATTCGCAAACAACTTTGATAAGTAAAAAGCAGCAGTGACACCCACTGATAAAGCTTCTTGAAATTCTTCATAGGAACAATCGTTGATTCCCTTCATTAAAGGCGCAGCATTGTTAATCAGAATATCAATGGTTCCGTGTTCATCAATAACTTTTTTAACAAACTCTTCGATGGATGATTTGTTGGTTAGATCTCCAATAAAATAAGGATTTTCTTGTTTATCAAAGATACAAACCCTAGCTTCTTGGTTAATAAAAGATTGAGCTAAGGCTTTTCCGATTCCTTGTGCACCACCAGTTATGACGACGACTTGTTTTTGTTTCATAAGTTTTCCTCGATTGTTCTATTATCAGTGTAACTTTCTTTAACAATCATGACAACTCTTTAATATTCAAATAAAGGATAAGACCCTCTATATTTAAGGAGTTAATGTCTTTAGGATTTGTACTACCTTTAAAACAATCAATACTATTCTTGGTGTATAACAAGAACGAAAGACCAGTTCTTGTTGGGTTATTGTTAAAAACCTCACTTAAATATTCAAATGGATTGTAATAAATAGTATATAAAATAGTTTGATTGACATTGGAATATTAAGAAGGTATAATCTGATTATAGATATATCATGATTTTATATATAACATCTAAATAGGTGACGATTGAAGGAGTTTTAATGATAAATATTTTTAAGATAATATTGGTTGTTTTTCTGTTTGTAATGATACAAAGTCCTATTAAATCCTCTGAATACAAGTATGTAAATTCGAGCTACAATAATTGGAATTCCTCTTTTCGTTTGTATGTTGATGGTAAGGATGGTAATCATAACTATAGACTTGTGTATGGATTTAATAAGAGATTAATAGGTAGTGACGATTATGTTGAAGGCTATCATTCTTATAAATTTCATACAGTTCATGTGGGGACAGGTGGGGAGTATGATTATACAAATTCGTCTGAAGCTGGTATATGGGCATACCGATGGAAATTTCACAATACCGATAATGTTCGCTATGGATTATCTTGGTAATTAATTATGATATTTAACATTAAGGTACTTTTACAATGAAAATCACGACTTTTGATATAATTAAATATATTAAACGAGTCTTAGTTATTATTCTGATAATAATCTTGACTCACTTGATCCTGTGGCAAATTAACAACTTTAAATACAAATCTTATATGAATGAAAATTATGAATCACAAGGGTCAGGGTCTCTCTATTTATATAAGATTAATCAAATCTATAATGTGTACGTTGCCTTTCCACAATATCCTTACTTTCAAGGGAATTTGGGTGTGAGTGAATCAAATGCCCCAGATAACCTAATTATTTGGCCGGATTTTTTTCATCAAACGTTTACCTATGGGTATGCTTATGAGGATTCACAAGGACGTAATTTGTGGATTAAGATTTCTAAACAAGGGGATATAGTTGATAACATTTTTACTAACGAAATTACACAGGAATTCAATGAGTTACACAAAGATAGAGTAAAATTTTTAATGGATATTGCAGAGGAATATTGGAACTTGAATGAATAAAATGAAGAGGATTAAATACCTATCAGCTGCACTATTGTTTCTGATTGGCTTTTTGTTGACCAATGAAGGCTTTTCACTTCGATTATTCTATTTGTTTGATAAAGCTAATTCAATTACTATCACCATACCACCAGAAACTCAAAAAGAATTTTTAGTTGATACAATACAAACAGCTTCCAAAAAAACAAACACTCCTATTTACATTTTGAAAATACAACAAGATGATTATAAGAAAGTATATTCTTTTTATCACAATTTTGATGATGTTAAAACTCTTCAGAAAGCATTAAAAATCAACGAACAACAAATTACGAGCTTGTTGTTTGGGAAGCTCCAAATTCTATTCTTTCCTCTTGAGGAATTAATAGATTTTTCAATCAATGAGAAAGTTGAATCGATTAGTTCACTATCATTATTTTCAAAAAGAATTAGTGATGACTTTCAGGTTATTTCTCAAAACTCAATGAACCAAACAGATGAAGTGCTCTTGAGTATCAGTATTGTTTGGATCATCATTTTTTTAGCATTAATTTTAACGACTATTTTTGAGAAAATGAGCATCCAAAAAGAGTACTTAATTTCACTGACTGTAGGTGAAAATCCAACTCAATACATTTTTAAACACATTATAAAAGATGGACTCTTATACGTCAGCTTGTTTTTAGTGGGAGGTTACTTTCTATCTAAGAATCAGAGTATTGAATATTCAATAAATGCGCTGTCCATGCTATTTCTAGTGTTTATTATTTTGAATAGTATCCTGTATGTTACTCTTTACAAAGTTAAGGTCAAAGAAGCATTTTCAAATACCGGAAATAATTATGCGCTACTACTTGTAAGTAAAACTTTTTTAGCAATCGTTACCCTGTTGTTTATTCTAGCTTTAGCCTTCTCGATAGGTCAATTTCAATCAACAGCGATTATCATTCAACAACAACAAATCTTTAATCAATATGATGGATACTCATCACTACTAATGGGGTATGAGATAGATTTCTATGATGAAAATTATGAACAACAGAATGACAGGAATAGTCGACTGTATACTGATTTATATCATCGGCTTGTGATGAGTGAACAAGCACAGATTTTGTCAATTTTAAGCTCGTTTAACCCAGAAACAACTACTATTTTTTACGATAATAACGCCTATGCTAAGTTTAATCAGCAACAACAATTACCGTCTATTAATTCATCTACCACCTTTTTAGTTCCTTCTACGATTCAAATAGATAATACGTTAACACAGCGCCTCTCTTCTATGGTGAAAAATGAAACGATAGAATATGTAAATTATGATGCTGATGTTGAGGCACTCTATTTTGAACAAGACCACGAACTAGAAAAATGGCAGGTAGCTAAAAATCCTATTATATTAGTAAGTAGCCGACCTGAAAATGTAATATTCTCAAAGAAAAACATTCAATTTAAAATTGATAGAGAAACTCTTATGAGCTACCTTTCATCATTAATTCCCATTGAGAATACTAAAATTGATCTTAACAAAGTATCAATTATCAATGTAACGAATCAGTTTAAACAGCAATTAGAGACATCAACAACCCTCTTGAGAGTGATCGTTGGACTTAGTTGTCTGTTGTTAATTTTGGTTGTTTTCTTGTATCAAATAATCATTCAACTCTTTTACCGACTTAATAAAATTGAACTATCAATTAAGAAAACACTTGGTTATCACTTGTTTGAAATTAATAAGGATTTAATCAATTATTTTCTTAAAATGAATGCAATCATCTTATTGGTAGTCCTTGTAATTAATGGATGGTTGCAACTGTTTTCAACCAATCACATTATAATAAGTTATTTATTTAATATTCTTCTCCAAAGCACTCTGTTTATTTTACATTCAAAACAAAACTATAGCGACAATGTCGTCACAACCTTGAAAGGGAAACAATGATAGAAATAAAGAATTTATTCAAACAATTTAATGAAAAATTGCTGTTTGAAGATTTAAATGAAATAATCCAATCAGGTGAATATATTGTTTTTTCTGGAGAAAGTGGTACAGGGAAAACAACCTTACTCAACATGATTGGTTATTTAGAACCAGTTACAAGTGGTAGCATCATTATTGATCATATAGATTATCAGAAATCAAATCAGTTAATTGATTTTTATAGACGAAAGGTTGGGTTTTTATTTCAAAACTTTGGTCTTGTAGAAAACAAAACTGTTAAAGAAAATTTAGAGTTAGTGAAGAAACCATCCAGAACAGAAACCTCTATAGAAGAAGCTTTAAAAATAGTTGGATTAAGTGATAAATTGAATGAGACGGTTTACAAATTATCTGGAGGAGAACAACAGCGTGTAGCTTTAGCACGATTAATGGTCAAAAAATGCGACATTATTTTAGCGGATGAACCAACCGGTTCTTTAGATAAACGCAACGCTAATATTGTCTTAGGTATTCTAGAAGAACTTCATCACTTGGGAAAAACAATCATCGTTGTCTCTCATGATGAGGATGTAAAGAAAAGAGCGGAAAGAATCATTGAGTTAAAGAAATAAAACAATCATCTACTGAATAGAGAGGGTCGATTTGTTCAACCAACACATTGTCATTGGTGTCAATTTCAGGTAAACTATAACACAGAAAGAAGTGAGAAATAATGAAATTAGAAGAAGTTATGCTCAGGCTGTTTTTATCAGCAATTTTTGGAGCAATAATTGGTAGTGATAGAGTCATCAAAGGAAGACCAGCAGGAATAAAAACCCATGCTTTGGTAGCTTTGGGGGCTTGTTTAGCCATGTTAATGGGAGAATACATTTTTGTAGAATATGGAGATTCCCAAGATGTTTCACGATTAGCAGCACAAGTCATTTCAGGGATTGGTTTCTTGGGAGCAGGAACTATTATGAATCGTGGTGTCAAACAAATCACAGGGCTAACTACAGCAGCTGGACTCTGGTTTGCGGGGATTTGTGGCATTGCCTTAGGAGGCGGATACTACGATTTAAGTATCATGAGTATGGTTGTTTGGGCATTTATCTTTTTTGTGTTATCAAAAATTGATCATCGATTACAAAAACTAAACGATGAGTTTACTTGTTACATTCAAATAGAAGAACCAATGACAATTGTTCAACTGTTGTATTTGTTCTCTAAACTTAATTTAGAGGTATTTAATCATCAACAACTAACAGGTGATGAAAAGCAATTCTTGATCAATGGCTATTTTTCTAAAAATCAAACAATAAGCAAAGCGAAATCATCGTTGGAAACTATAGATGGAATTCAATCCGTAGAATTTACGATGGGATAAGCAAGAATTAAGACAATCAAATCAAAATCTCTTGATAGAAACAGATAGGTTTGTTAGAATAATAAAGGGCCAAGCTCCTAAGGGAGAGTGGTTTTTCTTTTTTTAGAAAGACGAGGTGTGATTATGAGTAAATTTGTATTTGTTACAGGAGGCGTCGTCTCAGGGATAGGTAAAGGGATTGTCGCAACATCATTAGGAAGACTATTAAAAAACAGAGGACTTAAAGTATTTTTACAAAAGTTTGATCCATATATAAACGTCGACCCAGGAACGATGTCACCGTATCAACACGGCGAGGTTTTTGTGACAAAAGATGGAGCAGAAACCGATTTAGATTTAGGCCATTATGAACGATTTATTGACGAAGAATTAACTCAAACCGCGAATATTACGACTGGTCGTGTCTACATGAACGTCATCAACAAAGAACGTCGTGGCGATTACTTAGGTGCAACTGTTCAAGTTGTTCCACACATTACGGATGAGATTAAACAAAAAATCTATGCTGCATCACAAGAATCACAAGCAGACGTTGTCATCACAGAAATCGGAGGCACAGTCGGAGACATTGAATCCCTTCCGTTCTTAGAAGCTGTACGTCAATTTCACTCTGAACACGAGAAAGATGAAGTTGTCATTATTCATACGGCAATGATTCCGGTTATACCAGGAACCGATGAGATGAAAACAAAACCAATTCAACACTCTTATAAAGAGTTGATGTCACTAGGAATTAAACCAAATATTATTGTGACTCGCTGTGATGTTCCAATCACACAAGATGTCCGCAAGAAAATCGCAATGTTCTGTGATGTTCGAGAACAAGCCATTATTGAATCTCCCAATGTAAAGAATATTTACGAACTTCCTGTCATCTTACAGAAACAAGGATTTGACAATTATGTTTGTCACAAACTTAACTTGGATGTTCCAGAAGCAGATATGAGAGAATGGGAAAACTTAATTTATAAATCTCAACATCTAAAGAACAAGGTTCGAATTGCGTTGGTTGGAAAATATGTCCAACTACACGATGCTTATTTATCAGTCACTGAGTCACTAAAACATGCAGGTATAGCTTTAGATACAGAAATTGTCATTGAGTGGGTCAACTCTGAAAATATTAATGCTGAAAATGTCCAAGAGTATCTATCACAAATGGATGGTATATTGGTACCAGGAGGCTTTGGAGCACGTGGTATTCAAGGTAAGATTTATGCTGGTCAATATGCTCGTGAAAATAATATTCCTTATTTTGGAATTTGTTTAGGAATGCAAACAGCGTGTATTG
>CAZWPP010000060.1:0-6592 GCA_964635335.1 uncultured Erysipelothrix sp.
ATTCAGGATTAGAGTATCCTCCAAAGTTGTAACTTGTTCCGGTCACATACATATCAAGGTAAGTCATTGGATCTGGATAGTCTGGTCCCCAACGGTGTAAAGCGAGTTGGTAATTTCCTTCTCGTTGTAACTGAAGACGAGCTTTCTTCGGTTGTGATTTAAGTTGCAGAGTTAATCCTTCTACATTTTGTTCAACTTGAGCTTTAATGTATTCTGCTACTTTCTTGGATTCATCAGTATCTTCAAAGAGTAGTTCTAATTCTAATTTATCGATATTTAATTCTTCAAAAGCATTCTTTCCGTATTCTTTAGCTTTTTCTGGACCTTCAGTAAAGAACCCTTTACCATTGTCTTCTCTAAAGTCTTTACCTGTTGGTGAAGCAGCTAATTCTTCTGGTACAAAGTAGTTTGCGCCTTGTGAACCATCTTTAAGAATTAGTTCAGCAAGTTTTGTTCTGTCGACTGCGTTCGCAATTGCTAATGTTAAGTTCTTGTTGTTAAGTTCGTCAACACCTTCTAGGTTAACGGATAAGAACCACATGTAACCACCTAAAGCAACTTTGAGTCGCTCATCATTTCGGTATTTATCAACGATTTCACCAGTGATCCGGACGAAGTCTGCGGCACCTGTATCAAATTCAAGAGCAGCTGATTGAGCGTCTTTCGCAATCTTGAATGATAAAGTATCAATTTTAGTGTTTGCGTTATCCCAGTATTGTTCGTTCTTTTCAAGTTTAAAGCTGTTTCCTGAGATCCATTCAACTAATTTAAATGGACCATTGTAAAGAATTGATTCTGGGTTTTGTGCATAGTCTGTTCCTTTTGCTGTTACGAATTTTTCGTTTTGTGGTAAGAAGGATCCAAACGCAACAACCTTCTTAAAGAAAGGAACTTGTCGTTCTAAAGTAACTTCTAGTGTTTTGTCATCAAGTGCTTTGACTCCTAAATCAGTGGTTGGAAGTTCTCCAGCACTAATTTTAGCTGCATTCTTAAGACCTGCTGTATCAGCAATAAATGAGTATTCGCTTGCTGTTTTTGGATCAACGAGTTTTCTCCAAGCAAACACAAAGTCATGAGCTGTCACTGGATCTCCATTACTCCATTTAGCGTCTTTTAGTTTAAAAGTAAATACTAAACCATCAGCAGAGACTGTGTCAGATTCTACCATTGCTGGTTGTTCGAGACCATCACCATCAATATAGTAAAGTCCTTCGTTAATTGAACCTAAGACTTCAAATGACATTTCATCAGTCGCAAGCGCTGAATCAAGAGACATGATGTCTGCGTTTTTAATTAAACGTAATTCTTTTTTGCCAGACGGTGTCTCATTTCCACCACCTGTACAGCTCGTGAGTACTAACAATAACGCAAGTACACTTAAGCTAAGTAGCTTTTTAATTTTCATTCTTATCTCCTCCTTGGTAGATAAATGGTATTTTACACTATTTTGAAAACAAGTCAACACTTTTCTGTAAAATAAATGTAAATCAATAAACATGAATGTAAATTGTTTCATAATAAAAAGACAACCCTAACGAATTGTCTTAATATTCTATTTAAAATATTTCTCTACTAAAGCATCAATTGTTTTGTTCTCAATTAATTTATCAATCGCTGCATTCACTTTTTCTTCAAGATCACTATCCATCGGCATTGCTACTGAGACTCCGTTCAACGGAATTACATCTTGACTAACAAATTCGAAACTGATGAGTTCATCATAATTTGCCATAAACTCTTGAGCAACAGCTGGTTCTACCATTAAGAAATCAATTCGATCCAGTAAGATTTCTTGGACGATAGTGCCATAGTCAGGTCGCGCATCAATTGTCAAATTGTAGGCATCTTTAATTGATTTAAGCGCTGATTCTTGGATGGTTCCTAATTGCGAACCCGCTACTTTGCCTTTAATATCGTCGGAAGTTTTAATCCCTGATGTTACTTTTGTCAGAACATAGAGTGGGTTTTCTCCATCTGTATAATATGGTTTTGAGAAAATAGCTTCACGAGCTGGATCAGGACTTAAACCAGCAATTGCTAGATCAATGGATCCTGCTTGAAGTTTACCTATTAAACCATCAAAGCTACCATCTTCCCAAACAACTTCTTGGTATCCTAATTCTTTAGCAAGTGCTTCTCCAAATTCAATATCAAATCCAGATAGTTTTCCGTTTGGTTCTATAATTTCATAGGGAGGATATCCAGAGGATGTCCCGATGACAAGTGCATTTTCATTGGATTGTGAGGCGCATCCCACAAGAATCAGTGAGATTAAAAGTATACTTAGTAATTTTTTCATGTTAATTTTCCTTTTCTATAAAATAGTCTTCAGTTTTAATATTAGAAAGGACGTATCCATCCTTGAGTTCAATCAGTTGATCACTTACTTTGGAGGCAAAGTTTAAATCATGGGTAATAACGATGATTCCTAGGTTTTCATTAACGAGTTGGTGACAAACTTCGATAAATTCTTTGATGGTTTCGTTATCTAAAGCGGATGTTGGTTCATCGAAGAGTAAGTAGCGAGGTTCTAGGGCAATTGTTCTTGCGATCGCAATTCGTTGTTTTTGACCACCGGATAATTCATTAGGATAGGCTGTAGCTTTTTCCACAAGATTGAACTTCCCTAATAGCTCCATTCCTTTTTGATTTGCGTGATCTTGGGTCATATTTTTGACTTTTCTAAGCGCAAAGGTAATATTTTGTAAAACGGTGAAGTGATCAAATAAATGCCACTCTTGAAAAACCATCCCTATCTTTTGACGATGCTGATGAAGTGCCGCATCTGAGTAGGTTAATTTGAGTCCATCAACCACAATTTCACCCTCATCAATTGTCTCAAGGCCAATCAAACAGCGAAGCAGTGTTGATTTTCCTGTTCCTGAAGGACCAATGATTGATGTAATTTGGTTGGTGTCAAATGTCATTGAAACACCTTTGAGTACTTCTAATTCATTGAAACGTTTCTTAATGTTTTTAACTTCTAACATGGTTGAGTTTCCTTTCTAATCGAGTACCTAGACGACTTAGAATTTTGTTGATGATATAGTAGATAACCCCCACTAATAAGAGTGGTTCAAAGTAGCGATACGTACTTGTGTAAATCAGTTGTTGACGACGCATCAAATCCGCAAGTCCAATTGTCGAGACAACTGATGTTTCTTTGATGAGTGTAATGAATTCATTCATCAGTGCTGGTAAGATGTTTCGGATAGCTTGATAACCAATAATGTGAATTGTGATGTCTCTTTTACTGATTCCTAAACTATAAGCTGCCTCGATTTGTCCTTTATCTATGTTGTCAATTCCTGCTCGTATGATTTCTGACATATAAGCTGCAGAGTTAATGGAAAAGATAAAGATAGCCGCAAACCAACTGGTTGGTTTAAAGAAGTCGAGTACTTGTGGGAGCGCTAAATAGAAGAAAGCTAACTGAAAAATTACCGGCGTTCCTCTAAAGAAATCGACAATTTCTTTGATGACGCGTGAATACCAGCGTTTCTTTCGCATCAGCATCGCAAAGATAAAGCCTAAGACTGTTCCGAATACGGATGCACTGATAGCCAGTGTTAAGGTGACTCCTATCCCTCCAAAGAGATAGGGTAAGTATTCAATAATTGATTCGAATTTAAACATATGTGCATTTCCTTTCTTTAAAATATAAAAAGCCGTCCTACAAAGGACGACTTACTAGAAATCGTGGTACCACCTAAATTTGAAAACAGTTGTTTTCCTCAATTCTTTAACGCAGAAGGTACGAAACAGCCTTAGAACCCTTCGACTGTTTAGCTCATAAACACGTTCATAACTTCCCTCTTCCTGATCTTTCACCAATCGTCAGGTCTCTAATAAGAGTTTCATTACTACTCCTTTTAATCGTAGCTAATGGAGTTATTATACCCATCCTAAAATTAGATGCAAGGCTTTTAACTAAAAAATCAAAAAAAATCCAATATTCGTAATAAGTAGTATCACTACAAATAAAAACCGGAGGAATCAATGAATTTCCCCGGTTTAGTAGCTATGTAATTATTGACCCACTATTTTAGCCGTTACTTACTTCATTCCTGCGTGTTGATACATTTGGATATAGAGTTTAGCACTCTTCTTCCAAGAGACATCAACATTCATTGCGTTGGTTTGTAACATTTTGAAATCTTTTTGGTTTAAGTAATAGAGATCAACTGCCATGCGTAAAACATGATAGAAGTCTTCTGGATCAAAGTTATAAAACGAGAAACCTGTTCCTTTTTGTTCAAATTGATTGTACGGTTCCACTGTATCTTTTAAACCACCCGTTTCACGAACAATCGGAAGCGTTCCATATCTCATAGAAATTAATTGAGAGATTCCACACGGTTCAAACATCGATGGCATTAAGAATAAGTCCGCTCCAGCATAAATCTTACGAGCCACTTCATCGGAATACCCTCCGTAATAAACCATCCGTCGTCTGTACATACCTTCTGAGTTTCTTAAATCATACTCATACTGTTGTTCACCAGTACCCAAGATAACTAGTTGAATATCTAATCCCATGATGTCTTTCAACTTATTAAGAATTAAGTTAATTCCTTTTTGCCACGTTAATCGAGATACCAAACCAACTAAACAAACATCTTCACTCACTCTTAAACCAAGTTGTTGTTGAAGACCAGTCTTGTTTTTGACTTTTTTCTCAAGTGAATTGACATCATAGTTTTCAAAGATAACAGGATCGGTTTTGGGGTCATTCGACTCAATATCAATACCATTAACAATGCCCCATAAATCGTGTTGACGATCTCGTAAGACAGCATCCATGTTTTCCCCAAATGCTTGTCCCAAGATTTCTTGTGCATAGGTATTGGAGACCGTACTGATTTTATCCGAGAATAAAATACCTGCTTTCATAAACGAAATACCATTATAGAAACGAAGGGTTCCATCATGATACAAGGACATTGGTAACTCTAGAGCCGAATACAATAAATCTGCTTCAAAGTTTCCTTGGAATGCTAGATTATGGATTGTATAGATTTGACGAATCTTGACGATGTCTTTGTTATTAGCGTAACGAATTCGAGCTAATGCAGCCATCATTCCCGTATGCCAATCGTGATTATGTAAAACATCCGGATAATCTTTGCGTTGCATCATGATTTGATAGACTGCGTGTTGGAAAAAAGCAAAGCGTTCTCCATCATCGCCATATCCATACAAACCATCGCGTTCAAAGTAACCTGCATGCTCAATAAAATAGAAGGTTACATCTTTGTGCTTTTGACTAAACAGTCGGGTAGTTGTATCAAACTTCGCAGCTTTAACAACATACGTTCCAACAAGATCTAATTGATCAAAAAACTTCGCGATTATCTTGGAATAGAGAGGTAAGACAACACTAACCTCAAATCCTTCATCTGCTAAGGCTTGAGGGAGTGAACCAATGACATCCGCAAGTCCACCACTTTTTATATAAGGTAGACCTTCTGCTGCTACAAATAATATTTTCTTTCTCTTTGCCATAAATCCCCCTAAATGTGATCGTGTCGATTAATGTAGATAATTTCCTCTTTCGATCCTTGAATTTCTTTTGATTTCTCAATACGAACATGTTTATCAACCACTAAACCATTGATATGAACATTTTTTCCAACATAAGAAGTTGGCAAGATAATACAGTTTTCAACGACTGCACCTTCTTCAATTTGAACATTTCTACCAATAATTGAATTGATAACTTTTCCTTTTATCGTGGTTCCATTCGCAACCAAACTCTTCGACACCTTCGCTTTATCTCCATAAATAGTAGGAGCTGAATCATTAGTACGAGTATAGATTGGCCAATCTTGTCTAAATAAGTCAGAAGTTTCTGGATTAATCAATTCCATACTGCTGTCGTAATAAGACTGAAGATCAGTAATCGCAAGAACCGTTCCTTTGACGGAATAGCCACGAATATCTAAGTTTTCAACATTTTCGGTCAAAATGTCTTTGAACCAATAAATTGGTGATTGATCATTTGCTTTTCGTAAAAGTTCAACAAACAAATGCTTCTTCATCACATAAGCCTCAAGCGAAATTGCTCGTTTCTTCGCTTGACCACGATTTATTTCAAACGACTTAACACGTTTGTCTTTATCAAAGTTAAGAGTTGTTGTCCCAAAGTACTTTTCTTTCGCTAGATCGGTATTCTTATACAACATCGTAATGTCTGCACCACTTTCAATGTGTTTGTCCATAACATCAACAAAGTTTTGAAGGTAGACAAAATGAGATGGCATAATGATGACATACTCAGCTTCATCTTCCCAAATATAGCTTTCGTTTTGAAGATAACTTCGAACATCGGTATTATAAACCGAAGAAGAAATTTCTTCCTCACCATACATAACTCTTAATTTTCCGTGCTTGGAATTAATATTATATTGACGTCCAGTTCCAACATGCTCAAACACAGAACGTGGTTTTTCTTTAACATAAATATGGATTGTGTTAACCCCTGAATTTGTTAAGTTAGAAAGTGGAAAGTCGATTAAACGATAACGACCAAGAAACGAAACAGAACTCATTGGTCGATGTTTACTGATTCCTTCAATTTTGACAGTATCAC
>CAZWPP010000061.1:0-6330 GCA_964635335.1 uncultured Erysipelothrix sp.
CATGCCTCCCTGTCACGGAGGAGATCGCGGGTTCGATTCCCGTCGGGGCCGCCATTATTTTTGAGACATAGACTATTGATTAGTCTTTTTTTATACTTCTCTGGGTGGTAATTACCACCTTTTTATATGTTTTTCTTTGATCATAAAAAACTGACCTTGTCATTGGTCAGTTTTGTGTTACTAATACATTGGCATGTCTGGTAGTTGTGGTTTATCTTGTTCAGGAAGGGATGCGACCGCCGCTTCTGTTGTTAAGAACATTGAAGCAATACTCGAAGCATTGAGGAGTGCCATCCGTGTTACTTTGGTTGGATCAACAATTCCAGACTTGAATAAATCTTTCCATTCACCGAGTTTCGCATCAAAGCCTTTCGTTAAATCACCTAATTGAATGTTTACGATTTCCCTTCCATCAAATCCAGCATTTTCTGCGATTTGATAGAGTGGTTTCTTAATGGATTCAAAGACAGCATTGATTCCTTTTTGTTCATCTTGGTTATCTGCTTCAAGGGTTGATTTTAAAGCAACATACGCTTTAATCAAAGCGAGTCCTCCTCCTTCAACAATCCCTTCAGCGACAGCTGCTTTGGTTGCGTTGAGCGCATCTTCAATTCGTAATTTCTTTTCTTTCAGTTCAACTTCGGTGTTAGCTCCCACTTTAATGATTGCAACACCATTAGTCATCTTCCCTAAACGTTCATTGAGCCGTTTGCGATCATAATCGCTCTCTGTGTTATTGATTTGAGCTTTAATTAAATCAATCCGTTGAGTCAGGCTTGCTTCATCGGCTGCTCCATCAATAATTGTCGTATCATCCTTCTTAACAATTACTTTACCAGCTTTACCTAAATCGTCTATGGTAGCTTCTTTAATGTCTTTTCCAAATTCCTTTGTAAAATAAGTCGCTCCTGTTAATGTCGCGATATCTTGTAAAATCTCTTTTTGGTTATCTCCAAAGCTCGGCGCTTTCGTTGCGACAACATTTAAAGTTCCACGAAGTTTGTTAACAATTAAATTAGTTGTGACTTCGTTATCGAAATCTTCTGCAATCATTAAAATAGGACGTTTCGCTTGTAAAATTTGTTCAAGCAGTGGAACCAATTCTTGCATTGAAGTTAGTTTATAGTCACAGACAAATACATAAGCATCTTCAAGGATTGTTTCCATTTTCTCACGATCAGAAGCCATCAGTGGAGAAAGATACCCCTTATCATATTGCATACCTTCAACAACTTCTAAGGTTGTTTCAAAGTCGTTGGATTCATCTACAGTGATGACGCCATCTCGACCTACTTTATCCATTGCTTCCGCAATAATCTTTCCGATATCTGTGTTTGAAGCAGAGATAGCAGCCACATTGGCGATATCTTCAGCACTTTCAATTTTTTTACTTTGTTGTAGTAAATGTTCCGCGATTTCTTTAGCAGCTTTTTCTATCCCACTTCGCATTAAAACTGGGTTTGCTCCTTTTTCAACAGCTTCCACTCCTTCATGAATAATTCTTTGAGCAAGGATTGTTGCTGTTGTAGTTCCATCTCCTGCGGTGTCATTGGTTTTATTGGCTACTTCATAAAGAAGTTTCGCTCCCATATTTTCAAATTTATTCTCAAGTTCAATTTCACCTGCGATGGTTACCCCATCGTTGGTAATTAATGGAGCCCCATAGCTTTTCTCTAAAACAACATTTCTTCCTTTAGGCCCAAGTGTCACTTTAACAACATTAGCCAAAGTATCAACACCCTTTATCAATAAATCTCTTGATTCTTTACCATGTACTACTTCTTTTACCATTATGACTCACTCCTTTTCTATTCAACTATTGCTAGAATGTCTTTCATTTCAACTAGCACATATTTTTCATTGTCATGGCTAACTTCAGTGGTAGCGTATTGTTTAAAAATTACAATATCTCCTACCTGAACTTGCATTTCAATTTTTTCACCACTATCAGTGATTTTACCAGGACCTACCGCAATTACTTTTCCAGTATTTGGTAGTTCTTTACTCTTCTCAGAGAGAATCAAACCACTTTTTGTGACATTTTCTTCTTCTACTTTTTGAAGAAGAACTCGATCCAATAAAGGTTTTAACATATATCTATTCCTCCTTCTTTAGCACTTAACCTTAATGAGTGCTAGCAACACTATTATATCGAGACAATTAAAGTTGTCAAGCTAACAAATAAAAAAAGAATCCATCTTGGATTCTATTTATATATCAACCTTGATTTTTTGATGATCTTTTTGCCCAAAAATATCAATCGCATTCTGTAGTTTTCTCATCTCAAAAGGATATTTTTCAAACATTTTTGTAAAGGTAGCACTCTTGGTAATAGCCTCTTTCTGATGGATTAGTTGCCCTGAAAAATAATACGCTTTGATTTGAGCATCTAACTCCGCAATACTTAGTAAATCATCTTCATCACTTATAGACCCATCATCAAGTAGTTTAAATGCTGTGCGACGATAATTAGCATAATGTATTGTATTGTAAGCCATTGACTCAAATTGGGGTATCTCTTCAAAATACTTCGATACATCAACTTTCTGAGTTGAATAGTCAAACGATGTCGATGGTGTGTACGAAACAACTCCATACTGAATTGAATAAATAGATAACGCTTGGGTTGCGATGTCCACAATCTCGTTTTCTTCTTGAATGCTTTGAACATGGATATGACCACTAAGAGATAATTTCACATCATACTTTTTTAACAAACTTAGTAACTCATCCGAATTATCAATAGTGAATCCTTCATTGAGTCCTTCATGATGAATGAGCGTGTTGTGATGCGAAACAAAAAGGATTTCAGCGTTTCTAGAGGCTGATGCTTGAAGCTGATTCTCTAACCACTGAAGTGTATTTGCTTTGAAGTAACCTCCATGAAGGTTGTCACACGAAGCATCACATCGGCTATCCATCATAAAGATATCGAGTGAATCACTCACTTCAACAACATAGCTTAAACTAGCATTATCAACACTTCTCGATTGATTGTATCCGTAATTTTGATATATTTTCTTGAATTCACTCTCACTCACTGAAGCCACAGGATACGATTCTGTTTCAGTGATTTTTATTGCGTCAGCACTATCGATGTCGTGGTTACCAGTGGTTACTAATACAAGAGTATCTAATTGGTTTAACAGTTTACTGAATTGTTTGTGATTTTCTTTTTCACCATTAAACACCAAATCTCCATTCAAGATAATGACATCTGGTTTTTCAATCGCCATCTCTTTAATAAAACTTTCCGTAATCTCAGAAAGATAAGGAATAACTTTACCATCCGCTTTTTCACTTAAACTCTGAGATCGCTTGTGATTCCCAATCATTGAGCTGTGAGCATAATGAAGATCATTCGCTACTACGATTTTTAGTGATTTATCATTTCCATAGGGTTGATATGCCTGGGCACTGCAACTACTTAAAAGTAGTAAAAAGACCATGATTATTTTTTTCATGGTCTCATTATAGCATTATAGGTTTGAATAGTCTTTTAATTTCACAGCGCGAATGAACTTAAATGGATACTCACATTCAATTAGCATCCCTTTTTTAACATCCAACTGTGTTTGACATAAATCAAGAATCCATTGGGAAATAAACGGTTCATGACCAACAAACACAAGATAGTCAAAAGCATGATACTCATCAACACACGCTACTAGTTCCTCGCGATTTCCTGTACTCAGAAATTCTTTCTCAACATTCTCATGGTTTAAATACTGGGCAGTTTCGATAGCTCTAACGAGGGGTGAACTAAAGATTTTAAAGGATCCAGCTTTTAAGTAGTTACGAAGATACCCCATCTCTTTTTCTAGATCTTGACGTCCTTCTTGAGTTAGATGACGTTCACTATCTGACATATTGGGTTGTTTATCTTCAGCTTTTCCATGACGAATGAATAGTAGCTTCATTAGTTTTCAGATACTTCTTCTTTTTTATCTTGCGGGTAATAGCCACGTTGATAGTAATGAGTGTGCAGAAGTTTGTGTGACAACTCTGAGTTTGGTTCTCCTAAGAACTCTTTATAGATTTGAATTATTTCTGGGTTGTGATGCGATTTACGAAGCGTTTGTCGTTCATCTTCTGAATACAGGGCTTGAGCTCGTAATGCATGTGGATTGAGTGTTAAACGATCTTTAGCACTCACTATCGGTTGACCTCCCCCATGGACACATCCACCTGGACACGCCATGACTTCGATAAAGTGGTATTCTTTCTCACCACTTCGAACAGCCTCTAAGACTTTCGCTGCATTTAGTACCGTGTGCGCAACCGCAATCTTAATTTCTGTATCGACACCATTAATTGGTAAGACCACACTTGCTTCTTTAACACCTCTTAAGTCACGGACAGCATGGTATTCAATGTCTTGAACATCTGTACCCGTTAAGATATCAGCTGCTGTACGAAGCGCTGCTTCCATGACTCCTCCTGTAGCACCAAAGATAACTCCCGCCCCTGTGTACTCACCCATTAATGGATCTGGGTTTTCGTCTGGTAAGTTGTTGAAATCAATCCCTGCTGCTCGAATCATATCCGCTAATTCTCTTGTTGTTAAAGAGACATCAACATCTCGAAGTCCATCAACTTCCATTTCTGGACGATTAGCTTCTGATTTCTTTGAGGTACACGGCATGACAGATACTGATAAAATCGACTTAGGATCAATATTATGTTCTTTAGCATAGTAAGTTTTAATCATAGCTCCCATCATTTGTTGAGGGGATTTACAGGTGGATAGATTGTCTAGAAAGTCAGGGTAATACATTTCACAGAATCTGACCCAACCAGGTGAACAAGAAGTAATCATTGGTAGTTTGCCACCATTGAGAACTCTTGATAAAAGTTCATTTGCTTCTTCCATAATGGTTAAGTCAGCTGAGAAGTTGGTATCAAAGACACGATCAAAGCCTAAACGACGTAGTGCTGCTGTCATTTTCCCAGTAGATGGTGTTCCCATTTTTATCCCAAACTCTTCACCAATCGCTGCTCTAACAGATGGTGCTGCTTGTACAACGACATGAATCTTAGGATCATCAATCGCATCAAATACTTGTTCAATGTTTGATTTTTCTCTTAAGGCTGCAACTGGGCATGCTTCAATACATTGACCACAATAGATACAGTTGACATCTCTCATTGAGTAATCAAAGGCTGGAGCAACTTCACTGTGGAATCCTCTTCCCACAAAGTCAAGTACACCCAATCCTTGGACTTTTTTACAGGTATTGACACAGCGTCCACACAAAATACATTTAGAGGTATCTCTAACAATTGACCAGCTTAAGTTATCAATCTTTGCTTCTCGTTTTTCACCGGTGATACTGACCACATCGATGCCTCGTTGTTCACAAAGAGTTTGTAGTTCACAACTACCATTCCGATTACAGGTTAAACAGTCTCGGTTGTGATTTGCTAGGATGAGCTCTAAGTTTTGTTTGACAGCTTTTCGTATTTTAGCAGTGTTGGTTCTAATTGACATACCTTCTTCGACTTTAAGGGCACAAGAAGCAGGTAAATTTCGCATCGGTCTTCCATTAATTTCAGCTTCGACTACACACAGACGACAAGCCGCAATTTCGTTAATGTCTTTTAGATAACACAGCGTTGGAATATCAAAGCCTGCTTGTCGAGCTGCTAACAACACGGTTAGATTTTCATCAACTTGAAGAGGAATATTATTAATGGTGATGTTTACTTTTTTGGGTTCAATCATCCCATTGGGATAAAGGTCTAGTTCTCTTAATGACATAATGGCCTCCTATTTGTGAATGATGGCATCAAACGCACAGTTGGATGTACAAGCTCCACAATGGATACATTTGAGCTGATCGATTGCGTGCATTTCTCTGATATTGCCATCAATGGCTTGGACCGGACATAGACGAGCACATTTGCCACAACCAACGCATTTATCGGTAATGTAATAACCCATTAACGATTGACACACTTTGGATGGACATTCTAAATCATAAACGTGTGCTTCATATTCATTTCTAAAGTACTTCAGTGTTGATTTAACTGGGTTTGGTGCTGTTTGACCTAAAGCACACAGCGAGGTGAGTGAAATATTCTCTGCTAGATCTTCTAGCATGTCAAGATCACGTTCTGTAGCAGACCCTTCTGTTATCTTGGTTAAGATTTCGAGCATCCGTTTTGTACCTTCTCGACATGGAACACATTTACCACACGATTCATCCACACTAAATTCTAAGAAGAAGCGAGCGATATCAACCATACAGTTGTCTTCATCCATAACAATCATCCCACCAGATCCCATCATGGACCCAATAGAGACCAAGTTATCAAAATCTATTGGAG
>CAZWPP010000062.1:0-6320 GCA_964635335.1 uncultured Erysipelothrix sp.
GAACCCACGTAGTCAGCTTGGAAGGCTGAAGTTCTACCATTGAACTACATCCGCGTAAATGGTGACTCGTGTAGGAATTGAACCTACGACCCACTGATTAAAAGTCAGTTGCTCTACCGACTGAGCTAACGAGTCATAATGGCTGGGGCACGTGGAATCGAACCACGGAATGTCAGAGTCAAAGTCTGATGCCTTACCGCTTGGCTATGCCCCAATCAAATAAAATGGTGGGGAGAGGCAGATTCGAACTGCCGAACTCGTAGAGAGTTGAGTTACAGTCAACCGCGTTTAGCCACTTCGCTATCTCCCCATCAGAAGAAAAAAATGGTGCCGACTATAGGACTTGAACCCACAACCTACTGATTACAAATCAGTTGCTCTACCAGTTGAGCTAAGTCGGCAAAATTACATGGTGGAGGTTAACGGGCTCGAACCGCTGACCCTCTGCTTGTAAGGCAGATGCTCTCCCAACTGAGCTAAACCTCCGGGTTAATTGCTTAGATAATATACCATAAGATAAACGGGATAGTCAACCAAAAAATCAAAAATCTTTTAAAATCTTTGAAATAATCAAATATTAATTAAAAAGTACACTTTATGTTAAAATAACCAAAAGAGGAAAATTTATGAAACTATTTGATACAAGAACATTAAACCAAAACGAACGATTCCAAAGAGCATTAATATTAGTAATACCTATTTCAATTGTCATTGGAATACTCTATGCACTAGTGCAACGGTTATTATTCTCAATGGAAATCTCAGTTATATTTATTATGATTGGATATCTTATTGCCAATGTCATCCTAAGAGTTGGAAGAGGGGTACAACCACGCTTTCGGTATCTAGCAGTCATCTGTTACATTCTAGTTATCCTAATCGGAGATGTCTTAATACCATCCCTGATACAAGGATCGGATTTCTTAATCAATATAAGATGGTACGTAGCATCACTGTTATCAGGATTTAATGGACTCATTTCTTTACTGTTTCGTGCCATCGGTGGAGTCATTGCTTACAATCAAGCAATTTAAAATCACTTTGCTTGTCAGCAAATAAATTGTTTGTTACTATTAGGACGGTTACAGAAACACCTCTTGATGTTTGTCGGATAACTCTTACTAACCTTAACAATTAAGATAAACAACGAGATATAAAGATTACACAAAACACCCATCGTTTTGTGTTTTTTTTATAGTATAATAAGAGTAGGAGGAATTACTATGGCAACAGCATCACTAGGTATTGCTTTTTCAGGAGGGGGACTTAAAGCATTTGCTCAAATCGCAACCCTTTACGACTTAGAAAAAAATAATATCGAAATCACAGCTATAGCCGGTACATCGATGGGATCACTCATTGCTGCACTGGTTTCCTGTGGACTAAGTGCTAGTGAAATCGAAACATTGCTTCTACGATTAGAAGAAGAATTTTCAAACACTAAAATTATGTCAAGACCAAGTATTAAGTTTCTTCCTTTCTTCAAAGAAAGAATCGATGGTTTAGTTGAACACGAAGAACTCAAAAACTTCTGTGAGAAAATATTTGAAGAATTAAACGTTAAATACTTAAGCGATCTTAAATTACCAATTTGCATCAACTCTGTTAAATTAGATAATGGCGAAATGGTACTCTTTACAAATAACAAAGATTATTTTAGTACCGAGAATTTCCAAAGTTGCTCATTCTATGAAAAAGATATAGAAATTGCGACTGCTGTGGCAGCATCCTGTGCGTTTCCCTTTATCTTCTCAACAGCACATATTGAGAATGAACGCTATGTCGATGGAGGATGTCGACTTAACTGCCCAGTAAGTGTCTTTAATCGCAACGCCATTAACAAAGTATTGGCACTAACTATGGTCGATAGAAAATCTAAAGAAATCATCTTCAGAGCAACTGATGTAGCTATTCATAGTTTTGATATCATGAGTGCCCAACTTGATGAATATGCACTACAAGAAGCAGATGTTGTCTTCAATGTTCCAATTCAATCGAACTACACATTTAAGTTTGGTAAAGGAAATGAAGTAATAGCATTCTCAAAAAACCATTTAATCTTAAATCCAATTGATTACAACAAGTTAATTAATAAGCCTTTCCGATTCTTTAACTTTTAAGAGAACATAAATTTGTTCTCTTTTTTGTATTGAAGTCTTTCTCTAATTTGATATAATAAGTTTGATAATCATTATCATTATCAAGGAGGACCCATGAATAACGACAAATCACTAAAAATCGATGCGCTCAGCATGTTAATTTCATTTATACTAATTCTCATTGCTTTTATATTAAGTCGAGACAATGACACAGCACTTACCATTACCCTATGGGCATTGGCCTTTTTAATTGGAGGCAGAAGCAAAGCGGTAGAGGGGCTAAAAGACACTCTAAAAAATCGATCACTTAATGTTGAGTTTCTTATGTTGTTATCTGCCTTAGGAGCATTTACTATTGGGAACTATCAAGAAGGTGCTATTTTAATACTTATTTTTGGTGTCAGTGGCGTTCTAGAAGAATATAGTCTATCTAAATCCGAAAAGGCACTAACAGCTCTACTTAATCTTCAACCGAAACAAGCTATCAAAATCATTGATGATAAAGAAGTAGTTGTCGATGTAAATGACTTAAGAATTGATGATGTCGTCATCATAAAAGTTGGAGATCAAGTACCAGCTGATGGCATTATAGTCAAAGGAACAACCGCTTTGAATCAATCAGCTATCACAGGAGAATTTGTTCCAGTTAATAAACAAACTAATGATTTTGTTATGTCTGGTTCAATTAATGAAGAAGCTACTATTTATGTCAAAGTTACAGTTGATCCATCAAATTCTATGGTTCAAAAAATTATAAACTTTGTGGCGGAAGCTCAAACAAATAAAACTAAAGCAGAATCTTGGATCGATCGCTTTGAAGAAAAATATGTCTATGTCGTCTTAATTATCAGCTTTTTATTAATGGTAGTTCCACCAATGGTAGGGTTCTGGGATCAACCAACCGCATTTTATCGCGGAATCGTCTTATTAGTTGTCGCTAGTCCTTGTGCACTAGTTGCTTCAATTTCACCTACCATGTTAGCAACAATGTCAAATGCAGCAAGAAAAGGAATTCTTATTAAAGGTGCTCAACCTATTGAATCGTTGAGTGAAGTAGATTTTATCTTCTTAGATAAAACTGGAACAATTACTAAAGGTCTACCAAAAGTTATGCATATTGAAATTGACTCAACTCTCAATCAAGACGAAGTCATCACAGCACTCTACCATGCTGAAAAACATTCTAACCATCCTCTTGCTAAAGCAATTGTTCAACATTTAGAACGTGAAAGAGAATTTGAAATAATTGACTTTCAAACAACCGAGACCCCAGGTCAAGGAGTCACAATCACTGTCAAAGGACATGAATATTCAATTGGACGCTTTCCAGTACGCCATGCTTCACCAATTGATAATAAAGCAGCAGAAGCGATTACTAGAGGGTTTACGATTGTTAATATTGTAAGACAAGAACTATTAGTCGGGTATGTTTTGTTAATGGACACAGTTCGAGAAAACGTTAAAGAGACCATTGATGCTCTACATTCAATGGATGTCAAAGTCGTTATGTTAACAGGGGACAATCATCAAACAGGGCTACAAATTGCTCAACTTGTAGGAATTGATGAAGTTAAAGGAAACTTATTTCCAGAAGACAAAGTTAAAGAATTACAAAAACTTAAACAAAAAGGGTATGTTGTCATGATGGTTGGTGATGGAATCAATGACTCTCCTGCACTATCAGCAGCTGATATTGGTTTAGCGATGGGATCAGCAACGGATGTTTCTTTGGAAACCGCTGATATTGTTTTAATGAATGACAACATGAAAAATCTCGCTGAAGTCATTAAACTATCAAAAAAAGCGAAAAAAATCGCTTTACAAAATGTTTTTTTCTCAATTACTGTAATTGTCTTCTTAATTTTAATGAATGTGCTACAAATAGTAGATTTACCACTCGGTGTTGTTTTTCATGAAGGAAGTACTATTTTGGTCATTTTAAATGGCTTACGGATGTTAAACTAGTTTCTTTATAATCTTCTTATGGGCACCAGTCCAAGAATGCTTATTTATCTCATCAAGAGCAATGAAGTACCAATCAGAGAAAATACTAGTCAAGGTATGAACTTCATAGACATTAAGAATCCAAGTCTTGTGTGAAAAGAGATGTTTCAATGTGTAGACATATTCATAATCTCTAAATGGAATCTCTAATCCTACTTCTAACATTGGTAATCTAAGTAAACCTTTCATTAAGTTATCAGTGTCATCACTGGATACAAGTAGAGATTGATTCGTTTTGTAGACAAATACATTGTATTCAATTGTTTGATTTTTAGTTTTTTCTTTCTTAACAGGGTAATCCATTTGGGAATTATCCTTTTTTGATAGACAAATCGCTTGAAGCGGACACTCCAAACACAATGGATTAACCGGTTTACAAATGAGTGCTCCTAGTTCCATGAGGGCCTGAGTAAAATCAGAAGGATTATAGTCGTTCATCAGCGATTCTAAAGTTATTTTTAACTCTCTCTTATTCTTAATCTTAAGAAAATCTCGATGGTCCTTCATTAATCGACTCATGACCCGAATTACATTCCCATCGATCGCTGTTACATTTTGTTTGTAAGCAATCGAAGCAATGGCACCTGCGGTATAATCGCCGATTCCAGGAAGTTCGCGTAGTTCTAAATAAGTAGTTGGAAGTTGAGCGCTGTATTCTTTATCTATAATTTTTGCGGTTTTAAGAATGTTACGAGCTCGACTATAGTATCCAAGACCTTCCCATGCTTTTAGAACCTCTTGTTCCTCAGCTTGCGCGAGCTCTTTAATGGATGGCCACTTCTCAATCCAACGTTCATAATAATCAAGCATCGATATTATTTGTGTCTGTTGAGCCATGATTTCAGAAATCCAAATTCGATAGGGATCTTGATGTTTTCTAAAAACAAGATCGCGTTTGTTGTTGTGATACCACTCAATCAGTGGTTGTGTAAAAGTTTTCTTGTTCATAGTAAATAGTATAGAACGAAATTGGTTTTTAAGCTATAATAAAACCATGAACAATTATTTTTCAAAAACTTCAATTGAATTTATTGAAGAAGAGATTCGCATTAATAAGAAACAGTATGCTCTGTATCAAAGTTACTTGACGTTGTTGTTAGTTATTCCATGGCTACTTATCATCGCTTTTATGAAGCGTGATCAACCTTGGATGTTACCACTCAATGTTGGTGTTTTTGTTGTGTGTTTCGCGTTGTACGTTTGGTTACAATATGTTTTTACGAGTAAGTTAAAAGCTATGGATGGTGAATTAATGCCTAAAGAAAAACTGATTGTTTTTCGTAGACGCTTTTATATCACCGTTATTGAGTTTGTTTTACCTGTTCTTTTAATGAATTTTATTTCCACGTATTTAGCAGCTTTTATTACTCTCATCTTTACTATTAGTCGTTTACTTTATATGTTATATAAACTATGAAAACTCCCAAAATAATACACATCAATCGGAGTGTCTCATCAAAAACAGGTGGTGTCGTTATTGGCATTGCTTTTATGTTATTATCAATAATCTTTTTTGTAAATCAAACAATCATCACGTTCCCATTTGTAGTGATCTTGTTTGTAAATGCTCTTTACCACTTAATCCAAGCATTTCAAGTGAGTAATGTTGGAAATCGTTATCGATACTTTTTTGAAGCATTTATGTATCTGGCTCTTAGTTGGATATTCATGCTAAGAAATCAAATTGTATTTCTTGGCTTCGGTATCTTCTTAGTAATCTGGTCACTAGTGAATGCATTTATAAAAGGACTCAACGTCTACATCGATTACCAAACCCATCGAAAACTTTCGGTTCATTTAATGTTGATATTTTTAAGCCACCTACTAGTGTCAATAGTCCTGATTATTTTTAATATCAATTTATCAGAACTCTTTATTGTTTCTTTAAGTAGTTATCTTTTGTTTTATGGTGCTGATTTAATTTTATCATCAATTGTACAATCCAATCAAAGACGACGATTACCTTCTTTTTTATCAATCTTGTTACCCGATTTTTTTCTGCGATTTCTACAATCACAAAATATCATCGAAGAAGATAGTAAAGATGTAGCAGAACCAACGCAGGACGTAGTTAATATTTATGTTCACTTAGGAGATAAATTATCCGATAGAATGGGACATGTTGATATTGGTTATAATGGACGTATTTATACCTATGGTAATCATGACCCAAACAATCGTAACAAATATTTTTTATGGGGGAATGGTATTTTAGGA
>CAZWPP010000063.1:0-6183 GCA_964635335.1 uncultured Erysipelothrix sp.
TTGAGATGGCATGAACAGGACATGCATCATAACAAGCTCCACAGCGGATACAAGCCACTGGATTGATGATGTGTCGATTCTTGACACTGCCTTCAATACAGTTGACTGGACAGACACGAGCACACTTCGTACAACCAATACATGTTTCATCAATAAAATATTGAAAGAGATTGGAACAAACAAGGGCTTGACAGTGTTTATAAACGATGTGCTCTAAGTATTCCTCTTCAAAGTTATCCAATGTGGATAAGACAGGGTTTGGTGACGTCTGACCAAGACCACATAAACTGGATTGTTTAATTGTTAAGGACAATTCTCTTAATAAATCAATGTCACTCCGATTGCCTTGTCCTTTGGAAATACGATCTAAGATTTCATAAAGCCGTTTATTTCCAATTCGACATGGTGCACATTTTCCACACGACTCATCCAATGTAAATTCTAAATAGAATTTCGCAATATCAACCATACAGTTGTCATCATCCATGACAATCAATCCACCCGATCCCATGATACTACCTATTCGATGAAGAGATTCATAATCAACTTCTGTATCTAGATTCTTGGTTGAGATACAACCACCCGATGGACCACCAGTCTGAACAGCTTTGAAGAGATGATCATCTTTAATGCCTCCACCAATGTCATAGATAATTTCACGAAGCGTAATTCCCATTGGGACTTCCACTAAACCGACATTGTTAATTTTCCCAGCCAACGCAAAGACTTTGGTTCCTGGTGAATTTTCAGTCCCAAAACTTCTAAACCATTGTGCTCCATTTTGAATAATCATCGGAACATTAACTAGAGTTTCTACATTATTAATACAGGTAGGTTTTCCATAAAGTCCCTTCACACTTGGAAAAGGTGGCTTAGGAATTGGTTCCCCTCGTTTGCCTTCGATACTCGCAATCAGGGCTGTTTCTTCACCACAAACAAAGGCACCCGCACCATAGCGAAGTTTGACATCAAAGTTAAAACCTGTCCCAAAGATGTTGTCACCTAAAAGACCATAGGCTCTGGCTTGATTAATCGCTAAGGATAAGCGTTGAATAGCTAATGGATATTCAGCTCGAATATAGACGATTCCATGAGTCGATCCGATAGCATATCCACCAATCATGAGTGCTTCAATTAAACTGTGAGGATCCCCTTCAATCAGGGAACGATCCATAAATGCCCCTGGATCTCCTTCATCGGCATTACAGATAATGTATTTTTCAACACTGTCTTGTTGTGCTGTCAGTTCCCATTTGAGTCCTGTTGGAAAACCTGCGCCTCCCCGTCCTCGTAATCCAGCATCTTTAATTGTTTTAATAACTTCAGCAGGACTCATGTCCAGTAGTGCTTTTGCTGCAGATTTATAGCCACCTAAAGCGATGTAATCATCAATCACTTCTGGATTAATAAGTCCACAGTGTCTAAGCACTTGACGGTGTTGTTTTTGATAGAAAGGAATCTCATCTTGGTGAGATATTTTTTGTTTGGAATGAGGATGGGTATAGAGTAAACGATCAACAACTTGATTGTTTAAGATGTGAGAGGAAACAATTTCATAGACATCTAAAGGCTTTACTCTGACATAGAAGACATTGTCTGGTAAGACTTTGACAATAGGTCCTTGTTCACAAAATCCCAAACATCCCGTAATGTGACAGAAGATTTTAGTGTTTAAGTCATGTTCTTGGATCACTTTGTTGAATTCTTTAACGATTTCTAAACTTTTAGAGGATGTACAACCGGTGCCCCCACAGACAAGTATCTCACGGTACCCTTCTTCTGCTTTGTGGTTTTCTAAGAAGTCACGTTTATAGATTAGGTTGTCATAGAGATGATTAAGTTCTTCTCTGGTTCTTATTTTGTTCATGATTACCTCTTATTCTTAAGTAAACGATCAATTTCATCGTTGCTTAAGTTTCCGTGGATTTCTCCATTAATTTCTACAACTGGTGCTAAACCACAAGCACCCACACAACGAACAGTACCCAGTGAGTATTCTAGGTCTTTACGGGTTTCCCCAGCTTTTATTCCAAGTTGATCTTCTAAATATTTTAAGAGTTTGTCAGCTTTTCTAACAAAACAGGCGGTTCCGGTACAGACACGGATATCGTTTTTACCTTTTGGTTCGGTCTGAAAGAACGAGTAAAACGTAACAACTCCATAAACAGTCGCAACTGGGATGTCCAGTTTCTGAGCGATTAACCGCTGTGCTTCTTGTGGTATGTAACCAAAAATTGATTGTGCTTTTTGTAAGGCCATAATTAAGGCAGATTCGCCTTGTTCAGTGACGTCTAAATAACTTGTGAGTGCATTAATACTTTCTAAGGATTGATTCATATAACGTCTCCTTTCGTACCAAGTTTAATCACTTCAACTTGTGAATTCAAGCACATACTAAGACTTTGTTCATTTATTATCAAAGTTGGATATAAAAAAAGCTTCAACGCAAAGTTGAAGCTGCAATTAGATATAATCCATCATTTAATAAATCAGGAAGATAATTGAGTTTTGTTGTATCGTAGAGATTAACATATCCCCCAGTAAAGATAATGTTGCATTGTTTATTGATTTCTTTCTCGATTTCATGGGCTAAGCCTATGAGTGAGTGGAGTGCCCCATACATAATTCCTGATTGTATGCATTCAATTGTCGTATGACCAAGAACTTTTTTTGGTAATTCCAAGGGTATCTTAGGTAAGTGAGGAATGTTTTGATTTAAGATGATGGCTTGTTGGCGAATTCCTGGTTGAATAATGCCTCCTAGAAAGACATTAGGATGGTCGACTACACTTATTTTTGAGGCAGTGCCCATATCGATGATAATACTAGGGCCTTCAAATTTAGAAAGAGCTGCATAGGCAGAGGCAATAAAGTCTGCTCCTAATTCTAAGGGGTTGTCTAAGTGAATCTTAAGGTCTACAGAAGATGTATCCACGACAAGGATGTCACACTCAAACTGTTCATTTAAGACTTCAAGAAGAATTTCTTTGAGTTTGGGGACAACACAACTGAGTACGATTTTTGTGAATTCACACTGACAATCCTCTTGAATACTTTTCATAATGTACGCATAGTAGTCTTTGTTGACTTCAAGGAGGGTATCGTGTCGTTGACTAGAAATCTTGTTGCCTTCAAGATCGTAGACAATACTGTACAGTGAACTGTTGCCTAAATCGAGAGTGAGTATCATGTTAGTTTTTCTTTCCTTTTGTCATGTTAAACCAAACAGCTCCTGCTAGTAGTCCCAAGACAATGGCACTTCCAATAATGATGAGGAGTTGATTGTTATTGTTGTTTGTTTCTACAGGGGGTGTTTGAGCTTGACCTTGTTGTAAGACTATAGCACTCAGTGGTTCAAGTTGTAGCGAATCATTAATTTCTACTGTTTTAGTTTCTAAAGTCACTGAGTTAAAGGCTTGAGTATAGGTTCCTTTTTCAACTGGCATGGTTGTACTAGTTTCGTTAGCATTAAAGAGTAGTATAAGACTTACATCTCCATCCGTTAGTTCATAGGAAATCGTGTTGTTTTCAAAGCGAGTGTTTTTTACTTTCGCATCGATTTCTTCAAAGGAATCCAGTCTTAAGAGTGGTGTATTCTTTCTTAATGTGACTAACTGTTTGAATAAGTTCAAAGAGTTTGGATAGGTTGTTTGACGATCATAATCAAACTCATTGACACTGTCTGGCGAAATATATGAGTTGTGATCTCCGTTTTTGGTTCTTAAGATTTCTTGTCCAGCATGAATGAAAGGCATTCCTTGGGAAAGTAGTACCATGCTCGTCGCAAGATTGTGACGTTTTTCACGAATATCATCTGTATCATCTGGTTTCGATGCAAGTAATTTATCATAGAGTGTTAAGTTATCATGAGCTTCAACGTATTGAACAACTTGGGCAGCACTGACATAGTTTCCTAACATCTTGTCGATGTGGTTCGCTCCTAACAGGTTGTTTCCGACAAGTGATTCTTGGGATAATTTACCATTGACCATTCCTGGATCTTTGGCATCAAAGACACTTCCTTTGATTGCATCACGAATAGCATCGTTAAAATATGCTATTTCTGGTAAATCATCGGCATTCTTTTGATTGGCTTTGACATTGGAGGGTTGGGTTCCCATGTCCCAGCCTTCTCCTAATATTATAATGCTATCATCGATTGAATTGATGGCTTCTCTGACTTGTTTCATGGTTTGAACATCGTGGATACCCATTAAATCGAAACGGAAACCATCGAGATTGTATTCAGTTGCCCAGTACTTTAAGCTTTCGACCATGTAGCGTCTGAACATTGGTTGTTCAGAGGCTGTTTCATTACCGACACCAGTTCCGTTGAGTAAACGTCCTGCATCATCATATCTAAAGAAGTATCCTGGAACTGTTTTGTGGAAGGCTGAGCGGTTGACATCACTGACGTGGTTGTAGACAACGTCCATGATGACGTAGAGTCCTTCGTTATGAAGGGCATTGACTAGTTGTTTGAGTTCTTTAGCACGTAATGTTGGGTTGGTTGGATCGGTACTGTAGGTTCCCTCTGGTACATTATAGTTGAGAGGATCGTAGCCCCAGTTGTAGACTTTTCCATAGCTTAAATCGACTGTTTCGTCGATACTCGCAAAGTCATAGATTGGTAATAATTGAACGTGGGTAACTCCTAGGGATTTGATGTAATCGAGTCCACTGAGATTGCCACTGGTTGTTTTGGTACCTTTTTCAGTGAGTCCTAAGAATTTTCCTTTGTTGGTGATTCCGTTGTCTTTTCCAATGGTTAAGTCACGAACATGTGCTTCATAGATAATCGCATCAGTGTTTTTACTGAACGGTGTCATTCGTTTTGTGGCATCCCACTTGTCTGGTGATAAGTCTTTATTGGTGACAATGACTGTGTGGGTTGAGTTAGCGGTAACAGCATAACTATATGGATCTACGGATGTTACTTTTTGGTTGTTACTAAACTCAAGTTCATAGACGTACTGTTTGAGAAGCAGATCTCCGGGGATGGTTGTGTTATAAACCCCTTTATCTTGTTGGGTCATGTCATATGATTTTGAGTCAAGAATGAGCTTGACGCTTTTTGCGGTAGGTGCCCAAAGATTGAATTCTGTTTTTTCTTTCGTGTAGTCATAACCGAGTTTGCCATCATAGGCATACTTTTGATTAAAGGAGTTAGAGTGTAGAACACTTCCAACTCTCGCAATACTTTGTCCATAACGGTCAAAAGATACATTGACTTCTTCTCTTAAGTCGATTTCTTCCTTTAAATAAATAACGGCTTGGGTGTTGGTTCCCTGGACAACTTTGTCTAGGGTGTACCCTGCTACTGTGATTGTTTTGAGTTCTTCACTTGTGAAAGGAGTACTTGTTGTTATTTTGATGGTTTGAAGTCCTGTTATTTGGACATCTTTGAATTTGTCTTGAATAGTACCATCGAGTTTGGTGTAGAAGATGTCTGGATCCCCTTCCAAGAGCCATACTTCAGCAATGCCTTGGTCATTGAATTTGTCAATAAAACGATCGGAGTCGCCGTCTTTGGCTGACCAAATGTTGTCTCCATCGACTTTTTTGACAATGAAGCCTGTTTTTCCTACTTGTTCTAGTTCGATTTTGGCGATCTTGCCATAGTCGTCTTCGGATGTGAATTCGACTTCTTTGCCATCTTTTCCATCTGCCCATACCCAAAGATTCCAGCCTTCGTAGTTACCATCAATCCGTTTATAGTGGATGATAATTTCCCCAACAGCTTTGATTGGTGTTATGGTGGTAATGCATAGTAAGAGCATAATGAATACTGTTAATGTATTTTTGATTATTTTTTTCATACAAATACCTCATTATTGATTATACCATGTTTTTTAGCTAATTGACTTATAGGATAAAATCTTTGTGCTTGTTCTTTAGAATGAGTAACAATTTATTTATAAAATGTGTTATTATCTTTGGGTAAATGGGAGGTATTGGGGATGAATGATCTAACAACGGGATTAATCTTGTTTGTGTTAACGTATGTCTTAATGATAGGTTTACCAAAGTATAGAGCGCATGTGGCGATCACGGCTGCTGCTTTATTTGTTATTTTAGGTCTGTTGCCTGCGAGTAAAGTATTTGGGGCGATTGATTTTAATGTGTTAATGATGATTGCGGGGACAATGGGGACAGTCGCTTTGTTTATTGAGTCAAAGATGC
>CAZWPP010000064.1:0-6145 GCA_964635335.1 uncultured Erysipelothrix sp.
TCCTCTATTCTAATCTAATTCTTGGATCCACTAATGCGTATCCTAAATCCATAAATACGTTCGCTGATAATGAAATCAACGTATAAAACATGTTCATCGTTAATACAAGAGAGAAATCTCGGTTTATAACCCCTTGAATCAAATACCGTCCAATACCATTGTACGCAAACATCTGTTCCGTAATTGCGGCACCACCAAACATACCAGCAATTCCCCAGGCAACAACAGTAACAACAGGAATTAAAGCATTTTTAAAAGCATGCGTGTAAATAACTTTCGATTCAGAAAGTCCCTTAGAACGAGCTGTACGAATATAATCTTGACTGAGAGCTTCAATCATCGCATTTCTGACATATCGAGAAGTTGACGCAAAAGACCCAATCGTAAGAGTAATAGTAGGTAACACTAAATGCCTTACCCATTGAATAAGGTACTCAAGCATCCCTTTATCTTGAATAATAATAGAACTTGGCATACCACCTGAAGGAAGCAATCGAAGTTTCTGCGCAAAAACAAATATCAAAATCATCGCTATAAAGAATGTAGGTAACGAATAACCCACCATCGATAATACTTGCCAGACACGATCATAAAGTTTACCTTGACGTACCGCTGATTTAATACCAATGATAATTGATATTATAAAAGCAATAACGGTCGAACCAATATTCAGAATTATACTGTTCTTTATTGGTGTCGCAACCACTTGTACAACCGGTCTTTTATATTGACTAGAATAGCCAAAATCGCCCTTAGCAGTCTTAACAACCCAACGAACATATTGTTCAGGAATCGGTTTGTCATAACCCATTTCTGCTGCTGTCATTCTATAGACACGATCATATTCTGCAGGATCTTGTCTTGAGTTTGGATCGATCGGCATCATTGCTAAAACTGGATCCCCAGGCATTGCGTGTAACATACCAAACAAAATGACGGAAATGACAAAGATGACTGGTACTAACGCAATTATTCGTTTCATAAGATATTTAATCATATTTAGACGTGTGACAGATTGTCACACTTTCCTCCCTTCTGATTTATATAGACTTTAATAGTGAAATTAAGTCTAACAATCAATTTGACTATTAAAGTCTACAAAATAAGTAACTACTTAATTATAACGGATACAAATGTCTTTTCATAGTATTTTATACTTATATAGAATAAGAAAGGGAAAGGGGTTTCCCCCTATTCCCTTGTTAACACTTTAAGTTTAACTCTTTATTACTTAATCTTTAGATCAGCAATATCATTTGACCAATCCCAATTCGGAGTCGTCTTGAGGCCTTCGATAGAATTGTTGTGAATATCAAAGTATTGGTTAGAGTAAAGTGGAATATTTGGTAAAAAGTCGTTGAACCATAGTTGATGTTCTAACCATTTAGCTGCAAATGCATCTGGGTTAGTAGCATCAATTTTACGCATTTCAGAAGTAATCTTATCAGCAACTGGATCTTTAACTTGGTTAGAGTTTGAATCAGTACCATATAAATCACTATGATATGAATAATATGGATCATACACAGGTGTGAATCCTGTAGCTAATGTATAAGCATGGTAAGTTCTTTGTTCAGGAGCTTTCTTGTCTCTGTTGTAGTAATTTACTAGTAATGTATTAAAGTCAATCATACTTACAACATAGTGCATACCAGCAAGTCTACCATTAGGTGTCAATTGACTTGCGACAACGTCACCAATCGCTTGAGAACCAGCACCCTGGTTAATGAATAGTTCTTTACCTTCAGCATTAAATCTCCAGTAATCGAAATTATCACCTTGAGATGCAGCTAATTCTTTAGCTTTTTCTTTATCCCATGGAGTTTTTCCATCTTTTTCAAATTTATAAGGTGTAGCATTTAATAATTCATTTGCTTTGTCAACGTTTAATACATAAGCTGTCCCACGTTCAGTAATCTTCGCTAAGAATTCTTCGCCTTTAGCAACATAAGTCCATTGAGATAGACCGTATTCACCTTGACCAACAACTCCGTAACCACCAAGTACGTTTTCAACGAATTGGTTTCTGTCCATTAAGAATGCAACTGCTTGACGTACTTCTTTATACTTAACAGGTTCCATATCTACGTGGAATGCTAATAAACCGTAACCATTACGTTTGTAATCAACAAGAGTAACTTTGTCAGCGTTTTGTTTCGCTTTTTCAATCTTAGCACCTTCAATAACTCCAGCAACTAAGTCTGTTTCCCCTTGGATAACTAAATCTACATCAAGGTCTTCGTTAACGTTACGAACTTCAACACGTTTGATAGTAGGTTTTTTGCCTTGGAAATCTCCAGCATAGTTAGGGTTTAATTCAACTAAAACACTTTGGTTTTCAAATTGAACGAATTGGTAAGCTCCAGAAGTAACATCTGGTGCATAACGATAAACGTTCTTAACATCTAATGCTCCAGAATATAGAAGTGTAGAAACAACGTCTTTGTTATTTCCAGCTTCAAATTCAGTTAGATTAGCTTTTACAGCATCAACATCAGCTAATAAAGTTTTATGTTTTTTAGCGTATTTAGCATCGTCTTCTGCAGACAATGGATTTTTTGCATCAGCTTTAGCATCATCCCATTCTTTTTTTAAATCATCAGCAGCTTTTTGCGCATTAGCAATTTCTTTTTCAAGGTTCTTCTTAACTGCAGCTTTTTGATCATCAGTTAATTCAGTTCCATCAGCAAGTTTCAATGATGAACCATCAGCACCAATTGCTAGACCAGGTGCAAATCGGAACATTGGACTTGGTCCCGCAGAGACAGCAGCCATTTCATAGAAATATGGTAAGTTTTCTGCAGCAATAGTTAATGAGAATGTATTGTCATCAACTAATTTAACACCTTCAAATACTTTAGATTCGCCAGCATGGTACGCTTTATAACCAACTAATTGGTCATAAGCAGTCGTGTTAGCTCCTGTCTTCAACCATTCAGCTGAAGCAGAGAACAATGCATCAAATACAAAGTCTTTTGCTGTGATTACTTCGCCAGTATTATACTTAAGACCTGATTTAATCTTGAAAGTATAAGTCTTATTGCCGTTTGCATCAACAGCTGTAACAGGATCTCCATCTAAAACAGTTTTGTTGAGTTGGAATTGTCCACCCTCATCGGTAACAACTGTTCCGTAATCATGCAATAGATTTTTAATCCATAAGTCATAGCTTGAGTTACCGAAACCATTGATATAGTCTCCGTTTAACTCTCCTGAAGTTCCAACAACTAACGTATCTTTAGTTGGTGTTGTTGGATCTGGCTTTTCGCCATTGTTAGGATCAGTTGGTGTCGGTGTATCTTTAGCACAACCTACAACAATCAATGCCACTAACAATAGAGCGAGTAGTTTTTTAAGTAATTTCATAACCATCCTCCTTGTTTGAAATTTTACAGTTTTGTTCTGTATGTGCCTATTATATTTACTCCTTCTGCAAATGTCAAATAAAAAACGTTATTTTTTCAGAAAACAAAATGTAAATATTTACATTTTGCCATCTTTTCCATAAAGCGTTTTCATATCTTCATATATTTCAAGCATTTCATGATCTAAATCATTAATCTTTTCAGAGACATCCCTAAGCCTTCTTTGAATATCTAAATGAGAATCATTAACATTTTGTTTATACCTCAATTCATGTTCTAAACTCGCCCAAAAATCCATTGCTATCGTACGAACTTGAATTTCAACCATCACATCAACTTTTTTTTCAGATAAATAAACCGGAATCGTTACCACTAAATGTAAACAGCGATAGCCGTTCTGTTTAGGTCGCTGGATATAATCCATTTTCTTGACTAGTTTTATATCATCTTGTTGTAAAAGAACCCCTTCGATAAAATAGATATCACTTAAGTAATTACAAACAACTCGCACTCCAGCAATATCTGATAAGTTATCCATTGCAGATTGGGTAGACACCTCCAAACCACGATAATTTAGTTTATTAACTATCGATTGAGGATCTTTAAAACGCGATTCAATATGATGAATCGGATTATGATCATATTTGACATTAAATTCTTGGTCAAGAATTGAAAGCTTCGTACAAATTTCTTTCATTCCTGATTCATAAAGGTGTCGAAATTCATACAACCCCTTTATTTGTTCAAGCATCATAAAGTCTTCTTGATTAAACTGCATATTCTTTAAAATATCAAACCGATATGGACTTCTATTATTTTTCATTGAATCACCTAGCTCCATTATAACAAAAAAAGAAGAGAATATTCCCTTCTATCGTAATTTAATAAACCCTTTAGAAATTATTTGAGCATCACGAACTGGTCCGAAATAACGAGAATCACGAGAACGAGGTCGATTATCACCTAATACAAAATACTCATTACTCTTAAGCTTATAGGAAGGCATTCGGTATGTAAATGGACGCTTTGAATTCTCAACAACTTGTTTTCGATACGTTGTATCTAAAAATGGTTCATCAATCGCTACTCCATTTACAAATAAAACGTCATTGCTATAAGAGAGTTCCTCATTAGGTAACCCAATGACTCTTTTAACAATCAAGTCCTCTTGACCTTCAAACTCAACAATCACTAAATCAAAACGCTTAATATCATCAAAATTATCATGAAACAAAAAAGAAACACCCACCATACCATTTTGAAGAGTAGGATACATTGAATCTCCATCAATTCGAACAGGTAACACAAACCATTCAAAAACAATGAAATTTATAATCAAAACTAGAAGAATGGTCTTCATAAATTGTCGAATTTTTTTTCTGAAAGTAAACATAAAAACCCCTCTTCTATATACTATTATAGATAAGGAGTCTCTAAATTACAAAAGAAACATTCTAACAATATAGTCACTTGCATTAAACATGATTATTTTGAGTGCCCGATTCATCTTTTTCAGTAAATTCATCTGAGTCTTCTCTTGGAAACAAGTCACCTAAAGCATTGGAATCCACAGAATCAATATTAATTTCTTTATCATCTAAACGTCGATTGGTATACATTGAAATTAAAGTGTAAATAACACTTGCTAAAGGAACCATAAGCACCATACCCACTAGACCATATAAATTGGCACCGATCGTTACAGCAACCATGACCCAAATAGCTGGTAGACCTATCGAATTCCCTACCACTCTTGGATAAATAATATTCCCATCAATTTGTTGAACAATAACTTGAAAGACTACAAAAACTAAGGTTTGTGACATTGATTGGCTTCCAATCAAAATCGCACCGATTGCTGATCCAATAAAAGCACCGAAGTAAGGGATAAGTGCACAGAATCCCACCAACACCGCAAGTACAATTCCATAAGGAAAACCAAAGATTAGGGTTCCTATGTATGTCAACACACCGTTGATAAACCCTTCTGTCACTTGCCCGGTTACAAAATTTGAGAAGGAATGATGCGTTAAGGTCCCTAAATCCAACAACCAGTTGGCTTGTTTTTCATTCATGAAAGCAAAAAGCATTTTCTTGTATTGGCGCTTTAACGTATCTTTTGATAGCAATAAATACAAAGAAAAGAAGACCGCAACGACTACATTAAATAACACCGAAATTGTCGAAGTAATCACATTGAAGAATTGATTAACAAATTTAGAGATTGAAGTTGTCGCAAATTCAACTAAGACTGCTTGATAGTTCGATAATGTCTTCTCAATGTTACTAACAGCATCTTCGATTCCAGGAATATCATCAAACCATCGAATCAAACCATCTCCTATATCTTGAACTATGACTGGAATTTGTTTAGCAACATCCACTAGTGCATTCACAAAACTTGGAACAATCAAGAATAAAACAAAAGCAAAAATACCTATTACAAATATTGTTGCGAGCAAAAGTGCAATAACTCGAGAAAGCGACTGTTTGATTTTAAATTGTTCAATGAGTAAGTGTTCAATCTTTTTCATCGGAACATTGATCACAAAAGCAATGGCTCCACCTAAAAGAAATGGAAAAAACAGATTCCTTACAAATCGAAATGCTTGAGGAATAATCGAGATATTGGTCACTACAAAAATCAACACAGCAATCTCAAGAATTATTAACATAATGAATTTATATTGCGAGTTGTTTTTCATAATATATCCCCTTTAGTAGATTCATTATAACAAATCTACTTTAAAACAAAAGAAAAACATCCATACCGGATGTTT
>CAZWPP010000065.1:0-6119 GCA_964635335.1 uncultured Erysipelothrix sp.
TATTCTTGATTAAAAAAGTCTCTCCACATAAAGCGTGTAGCGACTGAATAATCACAGATTCTCGTGTGTTGATTGATAAAAAAGGGTTTTATGATTTCTAAATCTTCTAATTCTATTTTTTTGAATGATTCCACAAAAATCTCCTCACATAGGTGATTATAACATAGTCAAAAGAGTCTTTATATTTTTCTATCTTACGATGAGTTGATTATTTTCAATAGCATCAATAATGATTAAGCTGTAAAGATCAAGTCCTTTATTTCTAAGCATTTGTCCTCCGGGTTGAAATCCTTTTTCAATCACAATTCCAATACCACTGACATGTGCTTGGGCTTGTTCTACAATATTGATAAGGCCTGTTACTGCTTCACCATTTGCGAGAAAGTCGTCAATAATTAAAATGTTCTCATTGGGTTGAATGAATCGTTTATCAATCCGAAATGTAGTTTTCTTGTTTTTTGTGTATGAAAACACAGGAGCTGTATAACAATTGTCTGAGAGAATTTGAGATTCATCTTTTTTCGCAAATACGACATTGACACGAAATGCTTGAGCGGCCATTATCGCAAGTCCGATACCTGATGCTTCACACGTTATAATCTTGTCGATTTTCTTGTCTTTGAAGTAATCATAAAAGCGATCACGAACTTCTTCAAATAACTCTATATTCATTTGGTGATTTAGAAATGAATCCACCTTAACAATTGAGTTATCTAAAATAATAGTATCTTGTTGTAAAAGCTCAAGAAGTTTACTCATAGCTCAATCTCCAATAAATTGTCTGTATTACTATCTTCTTTGTGAGTCTCATAAGACTGAAGTAGTTGTGATTTTGATACAACACTTAGCTTATACTGTTTAAAATCTACCGTTTGTAAAGTTTTATGAATGAGTTTTTCGCTTTCTGTATCGGTAATAACGATGATTGTTCCTGATGCTAAATCAATATCTTGTGGACTGTTGTAAACAGACACTGAACTAATTCGATCACGAATGCTTCCTAAGTGTTCAATTACTTCCCATACAACAGGTAGTTCTTTTTGAATTACAGCTCGATATCCTTCTCTATTCACAACAAAACCATCTCCAGTTGTCTCAACTACCAAATTATTCACTAATTGCTCTTTCAATTGATTAAATTCACTTTCTTCAATTTGAAGTTGTTGAACTAATTCTTTGGTAGACAGAGGTGTTCCTTGATTTTTTGATACGGAACTAATCATTTGTCGAGTTTTTTTGTTTTCTAGCACAATCATTTCTCCTTTAGTCAAAAAAAAGCCATAAGAATGGCTTTAAATAATTTTCTCTAAATCGTTATAGCTAATTTCTGTAGGTGTATCACGACCAAACAACACAATAAGCACCATAGCACTTTGATTATCATTGTCCATGGAATCTACTTTGCCTTCAATTTGTTTGAAAGGACCATTTAAGATGCGAACATAGTCGCCCACTTTAAAGTCAACGACAAGTTTTTTGTCGCTCATACCCATTCGTCTTAATATTGATTCGATTTCATCATTTGACACTGGGAATGGCTTAGCACCACCACCTGATGATCCAATAAATCCTGTAACACCTGGGGTATTACGTACGACATACCATGCTTCATCTGTCATTGTCATTTCTACAAACAAATACCCTGGAAACAAGTTTCTCATTTTTTTGACTTGTTTTCCATTTTTGAATGTAATTTCTTCTTCTTCCGCAACAAGAATTCGATACAAATTTTCTTGAATCCCCATTGTTTCAGCACGGCGTTCTAAATTTTCTTTGACTCGTGTTTCATGACCTGCATACGTATTAACAACATACCACTCTTTAGTAAGTTCAGCCATTAATTACACACCCAATCCAATTGCTTTTAAGAATAAAGCAATTAAGAAATCAGAGAATATGAAAAAGGCAGCAAATAATAAGATAAATAGAATCACAGTTTGTGAGTCATTTACCATTTCTTTTGCTTTTGGCCAACGAATTCTTCCTTTTATTTCTTTTTTAATTGCTTCAAATGAAAACCAACTTAACATACTGCCTCCTATTTAGTCTCTTTATGCAAAGTATGTTTCTTACAATGCTTACAATACTTTGAAATTTCAAGACGCTCACGATGATTCTTCTTATTAATTGAGGTCTGATAATTTCTATTAAGACACTCGGTACAAACCAAAATGACTTTATTTTCTCTGCTTGACATACAATCACCCCAACTATGCCTAGATAGTTTATCACACGAGATTGTTAATAGTCAAATAGAATTACTAACGATTCTAATAGGATATCCGATGAAGTTCAATCTTTTTACGAAATTGGGTTACTATTTTAAATCTTCATACATTATGATACTATAAACCTATACGAAACAAAGGAAAAACTATGATACAACTTATCGGATGCAACAATCATTTAGGCGTTAGTGAACCAGGACTCACTAAAAATATAGAAACTCTATTAAAACTTTATCCTTCACTTGATATCTTGCGAGTAAAGGAAATCATTTGTGAGGAAGAATATTCACCAAAATCCAAAAACTTTCAGAGTGTATATGAAACGAATCAATTACTCAGTACAGCTTGTCATGATGTTTTAGCAGAACAATTATTCCCTATTAATATTCTTGGAGACCATGCAGCCTCAATCGGAACAGTCAGCGCAAGCAGTCAATTTTGTGACAATCTTGGACTCATCTGGGTAGATGCTCACCCTGATATCAATACCCCGCTAACAACGCTCTCTGGAAACATTCATGGGATGCCTATCGCTGCTTTATTGAATCTATTTGATAGCTCCTTAGGAAATGTTCAATTTGATGGTCCAAAAGTCAAAAAAGAAAACATTGTGTATTTAGGCCTAAGAGATATTGATGAAGCAGAACAAATATTTCTAGATGAACTTGAGATTACATATTACACCTTTAAACATGTCAAAGAACTCGGTCTAACAAATGTATTAGAAGCAATCAACAAGAAATTTGAAACCATCGACAAACTGCATATTTCCGTAGATATGGACTCGATGGATCCAATCCTTGTTCCTGCTGTCAGTGTTCCTGTTGAGGATGGCTTTACTCCACAAGAAGTCACGACAATTCTTGAACAACTCATAACACACAATGACATCGTCGCAATAGATATTGTGGAATATAATCCTGAATACGATAAAGACCATGTTTCTGCTGAAGTATTAAAACAACTCATTGATACTATAAAAAACCTGTTGGCTGACTGACCAACAGGTTTTACAACATTGTATACAAAGTAATTGTCATCAGTAGCGCAATTAACAATAAGTATCCTAAACTCTTTAGTGGTTTACGAACATATTCTTCTTGGATATGTTTTTTTATCGAGTTCTTACCTGAACTGCTTGGTTTAAAACTAGTAAATACCAACATTAGAAAGAAGAATGGAGAAAAGACTAAAGAGAAAGTGAGTGCTTGAAACAGCTTCTCCATCTTAAAAAGCTTCCTTAGCGATTCTTCTAATCTTTTGTAGAATGTTATCTACTTTCTTAGTACTCATTTGACACAACCCAGCAATTTCTTCATAAGAATAACCATTATTTCTTAAAACAAACACTTGTTTTTCACTTTCTTTTAAAGAACTCAGAATCTCATAAGTAATCAACACCTTGTCTTCAAATTGAGCCATATATTCTGGATCATATTTATATGTTCTCTCAGCGACGACATCCAATAGCGTTACGCTTTCATCCACTGTCACAGGAAACGACAACGATAGACTACGGTCCAGAAGTCCAAAGGATAGAGAACGGTGTTTTCTCATTAATAAACGGGTACTACTTGTCACACATGTGTACAAATAAGATGAAAACTGTGATCCTAAATCATCTCTAAAATTATCAAGCGAAGAAACCAAAGAGAACAAGCCTTCTTGAAAGGCATCACTTGTCTCAAAACATTGATCAGAAAAGTTGTAACACACTTTGTGGATTGAAGAATACATTAATTTTTCAAATTGCTTCACAATCTCATTAAATGTTGTTGTTGGATTTAGTCGATAATAATACAGTAATTCATACTCGTTCATACGTCCCCCCTAATAGGATATTCTTTTTTCTACAATTGAATAAAGCATCACCGCTGTTGCTACACTGACATTCAGTGAGTTGACACTCCCTAGCATAAAAATCTTAACTAAATAGTCACATTCTTTTTTCAAAATATTGCTGATTCCATTCTTCTCAGAACCAACAATTACTACTAATGGTCGATCATGAGGAATTTTTCGATAATCAATACTTTCATCATTATCAGCGCCTACAATCCAAAACCCTTTTTCTTTTAGATATTTACAAGAATCCCTTAAGTTCGTTTCAATACATACAGGAACAGTCTCAATCGCACCTGTCGATACCTTTGCTACAGTTGAGTTTAAAGTTACACTACGATTCTTATTGATAATGACACCCCGAACCCCTACCGCATCACAAGTTCTTAAGATAGCTCCTAAATTATGTGGATCCTCGAGTTGATCACACATAACCAAGATTGGATTGGTACTCATATCTAAAGAATTGACCAACTGTTTTAAATCATGACTCTTATACTCTTGAATTTTCGCAATGACTCCTTGGTGATTTCCATTCACCAGTTTGTCAGCATCAATAGCTGATAACTTATTAATTTGAATCCCTTGTTCTTTAGCAAGCTTTTCAAGTTCTTTGAAAGGTGACACAAGATACAATGCTTCAACATTCTTTTTTTGTCTCAGTCTTTCTAAAACACTATTTTTGCCGTAAATATATTGTGCCATAGTTCTCCTCTGTATAAGTTCTATATTTGTCCCACATTTGTCCCAAACGCTCTGTATAATTGTTGATAAACCAATACCCCCACAAAGCTTCCAAGCCAGTCGCCATCCGATATGACTTCACATCTGCATTCTTTGCGATGGACCGATTCTTGTAATTAAAGCCCCGTCGATAAATACTAAGCTCTGCTTCATCTAAATCATTTTCATCCAAAATAACTTTCATAAACTTTGCTTGATACAAAGCAGATACAAAGAAATTAGATGCATTCAATAATTCTTCAGGTCGCGTTAATCCATTAAGAATCAAGTATTCTCTGACTTGTGACGATAAAACAGCATCTCCCATATACGCCAAGACTGAGCCATTGTATGTCATTACAGAATCCCAATTTCCACTAAACTATTACGAAGTTTGTCAGCAAGATCAAAATTCTTTTCTTTCTTCGCATCTGTCCACTGTTGATAAAGATTAATGTCCTCTTGTTTCATTGGAACTAAATTAAAATCAATCCCAAGTATATAGAGTCCTTTTACTAAGAAATTATAAACAGAAGATAATAAATCAACATCTATCTCTTTGACTCTCACCAATTGATTCAACTTCTTTAACCCCTCAAACAGTGTCACGATAGCATTAGGTGTATTTAAATCATCTTCCATTGCACTTAAGAAAGAGCTATACAGTTCTTGATCAATTACTGCTGATTGTTGTCCACTCAACTGTAGTTTTAAGTGAGCTTGCTTTAAGCCATTTTGAAATTTCTCAATCTCAACTTGCGCCGTTGTAATAGACTCTTCAGTCATGTTGATTGTTTGGCGATAATGGTTTTGGACTAGAATCCAACGACTAACATTACTTCCTAATTTCTCAATCGCCTCTTTAGCCCACCACACATTACCTAATGATTTACTCATCTTTTCACCATCAATATTTATCATCCCATTGTGGACCCAGTAATTTGCTAATGGATGATGGTGGATAGCACTATTTTGTGCACTTTCATTCTCATGATGAGGGAACTTTAAATCTTGTCCCCCTCCATGGATATCAATTTGGCTTGTCCCAAATTCATTCTGAATCATAACAACACATTCTGTATGCCATCCAGGTCTTCCAGATCCCCAAGGGGACTCCCATTTAATCCCTTGGTCATCTGTTTTTTTCCACAAAACAAAATCCAGTGGATTTTCTTTATCACTATTTTCTTCGACACGACTTCCCGATTGTAACATCTCTAAATTTTGATGAGACAAACTTCCATAATCTGACACACTATTGACTCTAAAATAAACATTGTCACCAACTTGGTACGCATAGTTTTTATCAACCAATAATTGAATAAA
>CAZWPP010000066.1:0-6039 GCA_964635335.1 uncultured Erysipelothrix sp.
TACACCATCGCTTCAACTCCTGTTGTATCAATAGCTTGAAAACCCATAACTTGATGATTAAATGCCTCAAACTCATTTAAGATGTTATCAATTTCTACTTCAGTTAATTCAAACATCAAATTCTTTGATAATTTTACTATTTGCTCTCTATTTAACTTCACACAATCACCAATAGATGACAGTTATGTCATTTCCCTTCTGTTTAATTACACCAACAATATCTCGACCTGTTTTTATTTCACACAATATCTCAAACTCAAATTGTTCAAACCGCTGTTGCATCAGCTCTTTTACATATTGAATAACCCCTTGAACTTCCAGGTAAGTTTTCCCCTGTAAGTTCACGGAAAGTTGAAGATACTGAATCTCATCATTAATTACTCTGACTTTCCCAACAAAACCAACCTGTTCTTCAGGAATAAAATCACCAACTGCACGCTTCATAATTTCAAATTCTGTCATAAATTCAGGAAATAACCGAGACGCCGCAGCCGATGGAACCATCATCCATTCTTGTTTCACTTGTTCAAATTGCCCACTGGTTGATTTAAAGTAAGCACTCGAAACATATCCACCTGAAAGATTACTATCGGCTTTTTCTAAGGAATATAAACCGATAAATATTGGAACCTGACTCATATTTGGTAATTGACGAATAATCGACACCAATTTACGAGCAGCATTCTCACTATACGTAATCATGTCTTGTTCACTTAAGGAATCGGATACCCCACTCTCAGTTGTCACTGATTTATTAATAGCCAAAGCAATCGAGATACCACTTAATTTAGCGTCCGTTGCATTGGAATCATAATAATTCATCTCAAACAAATCAATCAGAACAATTGGTTGTTCAACTTTTCTGCCCCCAACTGTATCAAACGCTTGATCAGCCTTTGGATTGAGTCCATTGGTATTCGAATCAGATTCATATCGCAATAAGTTGGTATACAATGTTTCATTAATCACAGTACCTTCACTAATAAAATATTTATCAACCGGAAAGTAGTTTGCTGACATTGTCTGTAATTGTTTTGTAATTTCAAAAGTATCTTCTTTGTATAAAGCCCGACGTTCATGATTAATTCTAAGACGGCTTTGTGTAAACGGAATACGTAAAGCATACCGCTGACCATCTTTAGAGAACGTATAGTTCGTAACAATTTCTTCAACTTCTGGTATTTCTTCTACGTTAGAGTCTTTAGAAAAACACCCACTCAAGACAACTAACACTAGTAAACTCACTAATAATTTCTTCATTAGGATACCTCCTTTATAAATCGAGCTTCATCCCATATTTCAACACCAAGTTCTTGAGCTTTCTTTAGCTTAGAACCAGCATTCTCACCAGCAATCACGATATCTGTTTTCTTTGATACCGAAGAAGATACGTTCGCTTCATGTTTCTTTAATAGTTCCATCGCTTCATCACGTGTCATGGTTTGAAGAGTTCCAGTTAACACGACTGTTTTGTTTGAAAGAAGACTTTGTATCGTTTCACTCTGTTGAGTCATCATGTTGACACCAACTTCTTTAAGTCTATCAATTAATTCTCGATTCTCTTTGACAGAGAAATAGTCAACAACCGATTGAGCGCTAATTGCTCCTATCTCATCCGTAGTAATCAGTGTATCATAAGTTGTTTCCATAAGATTATCAATCGACTTAAAGGTATTCGCTAATGTATCAGCAGCTTTCTCACCAATATGTCGTATCCCTAAACCAAACAACAAGGCCCCAAAATCATTAGTCTTGGATGTTTCAATCGCACTTAATAGCTTTTCAATCGACTTTTGACCAAACTTTTCAAGAGTCATCATTTCATCGATGTGATCCTTTAAGAAATAAATATCTTCAACACGATTCAGTAATTTCGCTTCATGCAGTTGAGTCACTCTCGCAATTCCTAAACCATCAATGTTCATCGCTTTTCGAGAAGCAAAATGAGCGATACTTTCAACTATGACAGCAGGACACTCTTTATTAATACAATAGGTATCAGCCTCTAACTCATCACGAACCAGTTGACTGTGACAAATTGGGCAATGGGTATCCATGACATATTCTTTAGAATTTGAGTCGCGATATTCTGGAAGAGTCCGTACAATCTCAGGAATAATCTCTCCAGCCTTCTGAACCAAGACCCGATCATTGATCCGAATATCTTTTTGTTTAATGTAATCTTCATTATGAAGCGATGCAGCAGAAACCGTTGATCCCGAGATAACAACCGGAGATAATGTTGCGTTCGGAGTAATTCTTCCAGTTCTTCCAACTGTTAAGTGAATATCTAACACTGTTGTTTGTGCTAATTCAGCAGGAAATTTATAGGCAATCGCAAACTTTGGAACTTTTACTGTATAACCTAATTGTTGTTGTTTGTCAAAATCATTCACTTTAATAACCATTCCATCGATATCAAAATCAAAAGAAGATTTCATAACAGCAATTTCTTCTATCTTTTTCCATACTTCATCAATACTTTGACAATGGTATACATACTGATTGGTCTTAAAGCCCCATGCTTTCATTTGTTTTAAAGCATCCCACTGGGTTTTAATTTGGTACACTTCAGGATTAACTAACGTATACCAAAATCCATCCAAAGATCGTTTAGAAGCAATTGAAGAATCTAGTTGACGAATACTTCCTGCAGCCGCATTTCGACAGTTCGCAAACTCAGCGACCCCGTTTTTTCGATTCTCATTATTAAGTTTCTCAAATGCTTTTTTAGGCATAAAGATCTCGCCCCGTAGTGACAGTGTCAGTTCTTCTTTAAGGTTCAGAGGTAAACTCTTAATCGTTTTAACATTTTGACTCACATCTTCACCAACTTGACCATCACCTCGCGTCACCGCTTGAGTAAATTGACCATCGACATAATCAATCGCCATGGCTAATCCATCGATCTTTAATTCTAGAACATAATCACTAACACCCACTTCATTAGTAACACGAGCATCAAAAGCTTTTAAGTCAGCTAAATTAAAGGCGTTGGACAAGGAAAATAGTGGGACTGCATGTTTTACCTTCTTGAACTTGGAACTTATGGTTCCCCCAACTCTTTGAGAAACAGAGTTGGGATCATAGTACTCTGGGTGAGCATTCTCTAATTGTATCAACTCATGCAACAACAAATCATACTGTTCATCACTGACAGTTGGCTGGTCTAGCACATAGTACTGATGACTAAGTACTTCCAGTTGTTGTCGAAGTTCAATGATTCGATCATGCACCATACGATTTCTCCTTCTTCATAATTGATGGATGCGACAACACTAATTTCTTCATCCCAAAAGGATGATTAAAAGCAACTGACGCAAACCCATCATCAATACTAATTATAATTCCTTCACCAAAAGAAGTGTGAATAATCACATCCCCTTTTTTGTACTTTGTTTTTTTGGAAGTTTGAGACGAAATCGTTGTTTCTTGTCCCCTCAAATATGCTTGAAGCTCTTCTTTTGGAGTCGCTTTAATAACTTGTCCATACGAAGAAATCCGGTGATGTTCAATCGCATCACTATCTATTTCATCAATAAAGCGAGATGCTGTTTGTGCTTTACCTAAAACATAAGAAAAACCTTGAGCATCACTAATAAACAAGCGTTTTCGTGCCCGTGTCATCGCCACATATGCCAGACGTCTCTCTTCTTCAATACCACGTTTCCCCTCACTCATTGCTCTTTCATTTGGGAAAACTCCTTCGTTCATACTGGCGATAAAGACATAATCAAACTCAAGTCCTTTCGAAGCATGAATTGTCATGAGTGAAACTGCGTTGTTAATCAATTCATTTTTATCACCATACAAAGCAACTGTTTCTAAGTAGTCTTCCAAGGTTGCTTCTGGAAACATCTTAATAAAAGAACTTGCATCACTAATTAATTCTTTGACGTTTTCAAGTCGATCTTGTTCATGGTTGTCTTCAAAACTCTGACGCATTCCAGATAAATCCAAGATATCAGAGATTAGATCTTCTAAAGAATCTGTTTCAGCTTTTAGTTTAAGAGTCTCGATAAGTTCGACGTAAGCTCTAACTTTTAATTGATTAGATCCACTAAAAATTTTATAATCCTTAGCTGCATCGTATAAACTACAATTTTCTTGAATCGACTTCTCAATAATTTGATTCACTGCTTTATCACCTAAACCACGCTTAGGTGTATTGATAGTTCGCAAAAAAGACAAATCATCAGCAGTGACGATCATTCGTAAATAGGACATCGTATCTTTAATTTCTGCTCGATCATAGAAGCGTATCCCCCCAAAAATGACATAAGGAATTCCATTCATCAACAATGATTTTTCAATTGATCGTGATAAATAGTTGCTGCGATACACTACCGCGATATTTCGATAATCGGTCGATTGTGCTAAATCCTTAATTTTTGTTGATATCCATGATGCTTCTTCTTCTTGGGAATTGGTCGACATATGAACAATCTTATCGGTACTCTTATTGTGTGTAAAGAGTTCTTTATCTTCTCGGTATTTGTTATTTTTTATCAGAGCATTCGCTCCATCCAAAATAGTTTTTGTGCTTCGATAATTTTGATTTAAAACAATTGTTTCAACAGGGCTAAACTGTTTCTTGAAATCCAAGATAATGTTGACGTCTGCCCCACGCCAGGTATAAATGGTTTGGTCAGGATCACCAACAACAAATAGACCATTGTCAGATCCCGCAAGTTGTTTGACTAATGTATATTGAATGTGGTCAACGTCTTGAAATTCATCTACTAATAAATAGTCTAAACGTTTTTGCCATTTCTTTAATGTTGTAGGAAAGGTTTTAAATAAACGAACCGTGAACAATAACAAATCATCAAAATCTAAAGCGTACATTTTCTTTAAACGAGTTTCATAGAAATCATAAATTTTTGATTTTTTAACATCCTCCTCAAAACGACCTGCCATTTCTAGTGCACGTTGAGGTGATATTTCTGCCCCTTTGTTGTTAGAAATGTACGACAGGATATAGCTATAGGAAAACTCTTTTAAGTCAATGTCGAGTTCTTTATAGGCTTGTTTTAAGATAGCTTTTTGATCATTACTATCACAGATTGTAAAGTTTCGTGGATAATTTAAGCCCGAAATATCTTCTCTTAAAATTCTGACACACAGCGAGTGAATTGTAGATAACCAGACACCACTACCTGCATCACCGATGGTATTGTTTAGACGTTCTTTCATTTCATTGGCTGCTTTGTTAGTAAAAGTAATAGCACACAGTCTGTGTGCAGGAATCCCAACATCTTGTATCAAATGGACCATCCGCAATGTTAAAACACGTGTCTTTCCAGAGCCTGCTCCAGCAATAACACGGATATACTTCGCTGTAGAAAATACAGCTTTTTGTTGATTCGGATTTAAACTATCATATACATTCATATTTTTCACCATGTAGATTATACCATATTCAATGACAACTAATAGTGTTAAAAAATGGCTCACTAGCGTATAATAGTCTGCAGAGGTAACTTATGATACGAGTCAGTAAAACATTAACCGATTATGAATTAATAGATTGTGGCAATAAAGAAAAACTTGAACGATGGAAAAATGTCGTATTAAGACGCCCAGACCCAACCGCTATTTGGCCTAGAAATGAATCCAACAAATTGTGGAATCAAGCCGATGCCCACTACCACCGTAGTAAAGCAGGAGGCGGGTCCTGGCAAAGCATCAAGAAGATTCCTGAATCTTGGCACATCAAAACCAACGGACTCGTCTTTAAAGTAAGTCCAACCGATTTTAAACACACTGGTCTATTTCCTGAACAAGCGGTGAACTGGGAATGGATGAGTGATCTTATTAGTAAAAATAGTGATCGAGAAATTAGAGTACTCAATCTCTTTGCGTATACCGGAGGGGCTACTTTAGCTTGTTCCAAAGCAGGTGCTAGTGAAGTTGTTCATGTCGATGCAGCCAAACACATGGTTAAATGGGCACAAGAGAACGCACAACTCAGCAAACTCGATAACAATAAAATTCGTTTTATTGTCGATGATTGTGTCAAGTTTGTTCAACGTGAAA
>CAZWPP010000067.1:0-5935 GCA_964635335.1 uncultured Erysipelothrix sp.
TTGATTTGTAAGGCTAAACTAGACATGTGTGTCTAATCCACTTTTACAAGTAAAGTATTTAGACAAAAAATTAGCTTCTTGTATACAAAAACATGTTTTTGGGTTAAAATAGCCTTGACGAGTTTTATTGTAAATAAAATTTATATGAGCAGAGGTTTTTTTATTATGATAACAATGGATACAATTATTAAAGATCCTAATGAAATTTTAAGAACAAAGTGTGAAAAAGTTTCTTTACCTTTGTCTTCTGAAGATAAAGAATTACTAGAAGAAATGTTAAAGTACGTAAGAGATTCACGAGATGAAGAACTTGCTGAAAAATACAATCTAATGCCTGCAGTGGGTATTGCTGCACCACAAGTTGGTATTAACAAACAAATGACTATCGTATCTGTTGAAGAGTATGACCAAGAGAACGATGAGGTTATTTTATATGAATTTGCGCTAGTGAATCCTATTATTGTGTCTAAGTCTGAAAAGAAATGTGCGTTGAGCAATGGTGAAGGTTGTTTGTCAATCAATATTCCTCATGAAGGGTACGTTTATCGCCCAATGCGAATTAAAGTTAAAGCTTACGATTATTTAACTGATCAACAAATCACTCTGAATGCTTCAGGGTATTTAGCAGTTGTTATACAACATGAGATAGATCACCTAAATGGAATATTATTTTATGATCATATCAATGAAACAGATCCTTGGATGGAAGATACAAACGCTATTCTAATATAATTAAGGAGAATTATGGAAAAATCACAACAATCTACAAAACAAAAACATGCGTTTTCGATTGAACCAAATCGACAAGTAAACGATACGCTCGTTTTTGCTTTGGGAGGCTTAAATGAAGTAGGAAAGAACATGTATTGTGTTGAACATGAAGATGAGATTATCGCAATCGATGCTGGTGTCATGTTTCCTGGAGAAAATTTATTAGGAGTTGACTATGTTATTCCTGATTTTACCTATCTTCAACGCAACAAAAATAAGTTTAAAGCACTAATTATTACTCATGGACATGAAGATCACATTGGTTCAATCCCTTTCTTACTACAACTAGTGAAGCCTGATAGGATCTATGCACCTCGCTTTGCGAAAGCATTAATCGAAAAGAAATTACAAGAAAGACGAATGGGTAATGTTGAGATTACTCTTATTGATTCTGATTCTAAAATCCAAACCAAACATTTTGTTTTTGGTTTCTTTGATGTCATTCACTCTATTCCTGATACATTAGGTGTCCTTATTTCATCACCAAATGGGCGAATTGCCACTACTGGTGACTTTAAGTTTGACTTAACACCGATTGGTCAAAACTCTGATTATCAAAAAATAGCTTTTATGGGAGCTGCCGGTGTTGATCTTTTATTGAGTGATAGCACCAACTCACAAGTCAGAAGCTTTTCTATCTCAGAAAAAGAAGTAGCTCAATCCATTAATGAGATTTTCACAAAAACTCAATCCCGTATTATCATCGCAACATTTGCATCCAATGTTTATCGGGTTGCCCAAATTGTTGAGGCTGCTATAAAGGTTGGTAGAAAGATTGCTGTGTTTGGTCGTTCAATGGATAGAGTCATGGAAATTGGTCTCAAGATGGGGACAATCAAAGCTAAAGACAAAGACTTCATCAATGCTCAACAATTGAACTATACCCCTGCTAACAAAATTTGTATTATATGTACAGGATCACAAGGTGAAAGTTTAGCTGCCTTATCTAGAATTGCTAACGGAACTCACCGTCAAATTAAGATTCATCCTGGAGATACAGTTGTATTCTCAAGTAACCCAATTCCTGGAAATGCACAATCTGTTTCTGGTGTCGTGAACAAACTGACCCGTTTAGGTGCTGATGTTATTACGAACAGTCCGTTGAACTCAATTCATACGACAGGTCATGCTAGTAGTGAAGAACAAAAACTTCTTCTCCAACTTGTCAAACCTAAATACTTTATGCCGATGCATGGTGAATACAAGATGTTGATAACTCATGCTCAAACAGCTCAAGAAGTAGGCATACCTAAGGAGAACATCTTTATTTGTTCTAACGGAGATGCTCTCATCCTTAGAAAAGGTGAAGTCCTTCGCAGCAATACACGGATTCCTGCTGATGATATTTATGTGGATGGTAATGACGCAACGGGATTATCGACAGCTGTCATTAAAGACAGAAAAATACTTTCTGACAATGGTCTAGTTGCTGTAATTGTTACGATTGACTCTCGTTTCAACAAGATTCTTGTTCGTCCTAATATTGTGTCTAGAGGATTTGTTTACATTAAGGAGTCACAGACTCTGCTAAAAGAAGCTGAACTGCTTGTTTATGAATCATTGAAAAAGAAGATGGAAAAGAAAGTTACTTTTGGTGAATTAAAGAATACGGTTCGAGAAACTTTAGAACCTTTCTTGTATCAAGAAACCCAACGGAATCCAATAGTTATCCCTGTCATCCTAAATATGAGAGAAGCAATGAACTTCAAGAAGTAATTTCTTGAAGTTTTTCTTTTTCTAGAGTTTGTTTTGGACAATCCAGTGCATTCATACTATAATAAGTCCATGATTAAATTGAAACAAGCAGTGATTGTTATTCTTGCATTTCTTCTACTGATCATCACCATGTTGTTGGTTGATGGTACTTTTTTTGCACCTAATCGATTAAGAGCCAAAGAAACATTTATACAAGATTCATCTATTCCCAAAACACGGAACGGATTTAAAATCGTTTTCTTTTCAGATGTTCATTACAACTTATTTATTGATCAGCAGCGTTTTGAGAAAGTTGTCTCAACAATTAACAGTGTCAATCCTGATGTAGTTCTATTTGGTGGAGATCTAATTGATAACCTCAGTAGTAATCCATTAAACACTACTAACCAAGATGCTCTTGTTAACTTACTTAAAACAATTAAAGCACCTAGTGGAAAATTCTATGTCAGTGGGCAGTTTGAAAGTGATTCGGATTATGCCAGAACATTAAGTGATAAACTACTACAACGAGCTGAGTTTGAGTCTGTGAATGATAAGTCTTTAAAACTGTACTTTGGTGATTCCTACATAAACTTTATCGGAATTGACTATTTCTCCGATTCATTGAAACTAGAACAAGCGATTAACAAACTTGATCCAGCTGCTTACACATTGGCAATTTCTCACAAACCAAGCGCTATAAAAACCTTGGATTCATCAAAAATAAATCTGATGATTGCTGGATTTACTCACGGTGGACAAATCAATTTTCCAGGATTTAAAGAAGTGTTTTTTCAAAATCAATCGTATAATGAAGAAACTCAACTAGTAGGTTCGACTCAGCTTGATATTTCCAATGGTGTGGGTACATCTGAACTTGATTTCAGACTATTCGCTGATCCTCAAATTAATGTTTATATACTCAACTCAAATAAAAGGTGATGACAACTTGTCATCACCTTTTTTATACTACTATATTAACTAAGCGTCCTTTAACAACAATGATCTTACGAACGGGTTGATTATCAATAAATAATTGAACATTTTCGATATCCAATGCCATTTTCTTTAGCTCTTCATCCTCAGTATCACTGCTAACAATGAATTTGCCTCTCAATTTACCATTTACTTGAACAACAACTTCTTTTTCATTAAGAACTAGTTTTGATTCATCACAAATTGGCCATGGTTCATAACTAAGTGTTTCAGTATACCCAAGTTTTTCCCATAGTTCTTCACCCATGTGAGGAGCAAAACAAGAAAACATTTTAACAAACCCTTCCATGTATTCTTTTGGAAGTTCGTCTTGTTTGTAGCACTCATTGATGAAAATCATTAATTGAGAAATAGCAGTATTTAAGTTGATTGTTTCAATATCATGTTCAACTTTTTTCACTGTTTGGTTATAGACATAATCTAATGCATCCACTGGTGTGTTAACGATTGGTTTAGTATCAAACAAACGATAAACACGGTCTAGCCAGCGTTTTGTACCATCGATGCCTCCCTCAGTCCATGGTTTACTCTCTTCAAGAGGTCCCATAAACATTTCATAGACTCTTAAACTATCCGCTCCATGTGATTTGACGATAACATCAGGACTAATAACATTCCCTCGCGATTTAGACATTTTCTCATTGTTCTCACCTAAAATCATTCCTTGGTGAAACAATTTTGTAAATGGTTCTGAAGTCTTGACAACTCCTATATCGAACAAGAACTTGTGCCAGAAACGAGCATACAACAAGTGCAATACTGCATGTTCTGCACCACCTACATAGAGATCAACTGGCAACCAGTGTTCAAGTAGTTTTTCATCCGCAATCTCATTGATGTTCTTAGGATCAATGTAGCGAATATAGTACCAACATGACCCAGCCCATTGAGGCATTGTATTGGTTTCACGAAACCCTTTTTGACCATCAACTTCTACTTCTAACCATTTTGTGTTATTAGCAAGTGGTGATTGACCTCTACCACTAGGTTTGTAGTTGTCAACTGCTGGTAGTTCCAAAGGTAACTCTTCAAGAGCAACCGCTCTTAGGGTTCCATCTTCCATGTGAATGATTGGAATTGGTTCTCCCCAGTACCGTTGACGGCTAAAGAGCCAATCTCTTAACTTATAGGTTGTTTTGGCTTCTCCGATACCTCTTTGCATTAACCAATCAATCATTGTATCAATAGCTGTTTGTTTATCCATACCATCAAGAAAACCAGAGTTAATATGGGGTCCATCTTCGACAAATGCTTCGAGTGAAATATCTCCACCCTCAAGAACTTGAAGAATCTCAAGGTTATATTTTTTAGCAAACTCATAGTCTCTTTGATCGTGTGCAGGAACTGCCATGATTGCCCCTGTTCCATAGGTTACTAATACATAATCTGCAATATAAATTGGAACTTTTTTGTTATTGACTGGGTTAATAGCATACGCACCAGTAAATACACCGGTCTTGTCTTTGTTAAGTTCTGTTCGTTCTAAATCGGATTTACTTTGAATTTGTTTTAAATATTCTTCAACCATAGGGAGTTGTTGTGCGGTACTAATTTCTTTAACAAAAGGATGTTCAGGAGCTAAGACACAGTAGGTAGCCCCAAACAATGTGTCGGCACGAGTAGTAAACACGGTAAATTCTTTATCGTGTTGGTCAACTTTGAAGACGACGTTCGCTCCTACGCTTTTACCAATCCAATTTTTTTGCATTTCCTTTGTTGAATTTGGCCAATCCACAAGCTCTAAATCATTCAATAATCTTTCCGCATACGCTGTAATCTTAAGCATCCATTGTCTCATTGGAACTCGAATGACAGGATACCCTCCACGTTCACTCTTGCCATCGATAACTTCTTCGTTAGATAAAACAGTGCCTAATTCTTCACACCAGTTAACAGGTAACTCATCAATATACGCTAAACCTGCATCAAAAAGTTTTGTGAAAATCCATTGGGTCCAACGGTAGTACTCTGGATCGGTTGTTTTGATTTGACGATCCCAATCGTAAGATAAACCCAAACTCTTGATTTGACGAGTAAAGTTCTCAATATTTTTGTCTGTAAAATCTTTTGGATGATTCCCTGTTTGTAACGCAAATTGTTCTGCAGGTAAACCAAAAGCATCATAGCCCATTGGATGAAGAACATTAAAGCCTTTCATTCGTTTGTACCGACTAATGATATCTGTTGCGGTATAGCCTTCTGGATGGCCAACATGGAGCCCTTCCCCACTTGGATATGGGAACATGTCTAAAATATAGAACTTTTCTTTTGAAAAATCACTGGTATCGGTTTTAAATGTTTTGTTGTCTTCCCAATACTTTTGCCATTTCTTTTCAACTACTTTATGATTGTACATACTTCCTCCTCTAGAAAATAAAAAAGGCTTCCCAAGGACGCTTATGCGTGGTACCACCTTTGTTTGTTACTTAATTTAGTTAACGCCTAATTACGAATTGGTTGTAACCCCAATTAG
>CAZWPP010000068.1:0-5879 GCA_964635335.1 uncultured Erysipelothrix sp.
GATATGTATGTGACCGGAACAAGTTACAACTTTGGAGGATACTCTAATCCTGAATACGATGCTTTGATTGATAAAGCAATCAATGGTAATTTACCAGTTCAAGAGCGTTGGGAAGTTATGAAAGAAGCAGAAAAAGTACTTCTTAAAGATGGACAAGGACCTATCCCAATTTATCAAGTAGGACAAACTACTCTATGGAATCCTAAAGTATCCGGTGTAATTTACCGTGCTACAGGAGCTTCCTATATTTACCGCTTTGCGGACATAGCTAAATAACAGTGAGGGAGCGAAGGCTCCCTCTTGTAGTAAGGAGAGACTATGATTAAATATATTCTTAAAAGAATTTCAATATCGGTAGTTACACTCTTTGTAATTACCTTCATCCTCTTCTTGATGCTTGACTTAATGCCAGGGTCACCCTTTAATGATGACAAAATAACCCCTGAACAACGAGTCCTGATCAATGAGAAGTACGGACTCGATAAACCAATAATTGAACGATTTGTAAAATACACATCCCTCATGGTTCAAGGAGATTTCGGGGTATCCTATAACATTCAAAAAGATGCGAAAGTATCCAATCTACTAAAAGGAAGAACCGAAATTTCCTTCAAGCTAGGAGCCCAAGCAGTTGTTTTAGGAACACTGGTTGGAGCAGTGTTAGGTATTATCGCAAGTTTAAAACACAATACCTGGATAGATACCTTAACAAGTACCATTGCGGTAGCAGGTGTCAGTATTCCATCGTATGTCTTTGCGTTAATCCTCGTCTATATCGTTGCTTTTCAATGGCGATGGGTACCAGTCTTGTGGGATAATTCTCGACAATCCTTGTCCTCAATCTTACCCGTCATCTCGTTATCAATGTTTACAATAGCGACTGTTTCTCGATTCTTACGATCAGAAATGTTAGAAGTTCTAAACTCAGATTACATACAACTAGCAAGATCTAAAGGACTTTCTGAATCAAAAACCATTTTCAAACACGGCATTCGAAATGCTTTAATACCAGTGATTACAGTCTTAGGACCACTCGTAGTTAATTTGATGACTGGATCACTCGTTGTTGAAAAGATCTTTGGGATTCCTGGTCTTGGCGAATTATTTATCAATGCCATCCAATTTAATGACTACAACATCGTCATGGCAATCGCATTCTTGTACTCAGTTATGTTTATTGCTGTTATGTTAATTGTCGATGTTCTGTATGGCATTATTGATCCACGAATTCGCTTGGCGAAAGGAGCAAGATAATGGCTGCTGAAATTAGAAGTGATTTTGAGTTTGCGGAAAGTACACTGTACGAACATCACGATGTTATTCAAGCACATCCAAACTTTATCAAAGATGTTTGGTCTCGCTTCACTAAAAAAAGAGGAGCAAAATATGCATTCTTCGCAATCGCATTCATTATCCTATTAGCAATCGTAGCACCAATGCTTTCATCCCATACATTTCAATCCCAAATTGTTGAACATGCTAATGTCGTTCCAAGAGTTCCATTGCTAGAAAACATAGGTATCTTTGATGGAACTAAATACAACGTCAATATGTATCAAGAAAGAGGGATTACAGGCTATTATTTCTTTGGAACCGATACAATGGGTAGAGATCAATGGGTCCGAGTTTGGGAAGGAACCCGTGTTTCTCTTTATATGGCCTTCTTAGCCATTATTATCGACTTAATCCTTGGGGTTACTTATGGATTAGTCTCAGGATATTACGGTGGAAAAATAGATTTGATTATGCAACGGTTTATCGAAATATTGAACGGGATTCCTGATACCGTTATCGTGACCTTGCTGGTTTTATTACTAAGGCCAGGTGTAGTATCAATTACAATTGCTTTGTTTATTAAAGGGTGGATTGGGATGTCTCGGGTGACTCGAGCTCAAGTACTCCGTTTGAAAGAACAAGAGTTTGTAATGGCTTCTAAAACACTAGGATCTTCTAACAAGACAATTATTTTAAAAGAGATTCTTCCAAATATTATGGGACAACTCATCATTATGAGTATGTTCTCAATCCCAAGTGCTATTTTTACTGAAGCATTCCTAGCGTTTATTGGGCTTGGTTTACAACCACCACAAGCATCGTTGGGTGTGTTAATTAATGAAGGATTTAAGTCATTCTTAGTATCACCTTATTTAGTTATTGTACCTACAGTGGTTCTATCCATCTTAATGTTTAGTTTCAATATATTAGCCGATGGACTACGAGATGCCTTTGACCCTACGATGAAAGATCGTTAGAAAGGAATTGTATGTTTTTAAAAGAAATACCAAATAGAATCTTAGCGATTCGAAATCTTTACATCTCCTTTCAAACCGATGGAGGTGAGTTAAAAGCAATTCGAGGAATAGACTTTGACTTGTTTAAAAATGAAACGGTGGCTTTAGTTGGTGAATCTGGATCAGGGAAATCAGTCACAATGAAAGCAATTATGGGGATTCTTGATAAGAACGCCAAAGTTACAGAAGGATTTATTAACTACAAAGATGTAGAGACTAATAAAAGTTATGAAATTACTCAAATGAGTAATTTAGAGATAAGAAAACACCTGTCGGGCAAGAAAATTGCGATGATTTTTCAAGACCCAATGACCTCACTTGATCCAACCATGAGAATTGGGAATCAAGTATTAGAAACGATTCTACACAATACATCCATGAACAGAGGGGATGCTAAGAAAAAAGTAATATCACTTTTAGAAGATGTTGGACTGAATAACCCTGAACTGATTTATCGACAATATCCAAATCAATTATCAGGTGGAATGCGACAACGGGTCGTTATTGCGATTGCTTTAGCGTGTGATCCCCAAATCTTGATTTGTGATGAACCAACCACTGCATTAGATGTAACGGTACAAGCTAAAATACTTGAACTGATCAAACAGTTGCAAAAAGAAAAAGAGCTCTCAGTTATTTACATTACTCATGACTTAGGAGTCGTTGCGAAAGTAGCCGATTATGTTGCTGTGATGTATGCTGGCAGAATTATTGAAAAAGGGTCAGTAGAAGAAATATTTTATAACCCACGTCATCCATACACATGGGGACTTCTATCGTCAATGCCTGATCTAAATACAAAATCAGGTCAATTACAACCGATACCTGGGACCCCAGCGAACTTAATGAAAGAAATTAAGGGTGATCCGTTTGCACCAAGAAATCCATATGCCCTCAACATTGATTTTCAAGAGTTTCCTCCTCAATTCAATGTTGGTGGAAAACACAGGGTCAGTTCGTGGTTGTTGGATGAAAGAGCACCAAAAGTAGAAATGCCTGCTGCTCTAAGAGAACGGATTGATTTAATGAAAAAAGAGGCGAATATCTATGAGTGAACCCCTTTTAAAGGTTAGAAACCTTAAGCAATACTTTCGGATTAATCGAAAGCAGACTACAAAAGCTGTTAATGGTATCGATTTCGAGATATTTCCTGGTGAAACATACGGTTTAGTTGGTGAGTCAGGGTCTGGTAAATCGACAACAGGACGAGCACTGATTCGTTTGTATGAGCCAACAGATGGCCAGATTGAATTTGATGGTCAAGATATAAGTGGTAAACTCAGCAAGGAAAAAGAACGTTTTCTAAGAACCAACATGCAAATGATTTTTCAAGATCCGATGGCATCGCTCAACCCAAGACAACGAGTGATTGATATCGTTGCGGCTGGTCTAGATAACTTCAATATGGTTAAAGACGAACAAGAACGCGAAGAGAAAGTACTGTGGATGCTTGAAAAAGTCGGGTTGAATGCAGAACACGCGAACCGATATCCACATCAGTTCTCCGGTGGTCAACGTCAACGGATAGGAATTGCGAGAGCATTGATTGTGAATCCAAAACTGTTAATTGCTGATGAAGCTATCTCAGCTCTCGATGTTTCGATTCAAGCCCAAGTTGTGACACTTCTAAAAGAGCTTCAAAAAGAAATGGGTAATGCGATTTTGTTTATTGCTCATGACTTAGCAATGGTTCGTTATATTTCTGATCGTATTGGTGTTATTCATTTGGGTTATCTGGTTGAAACTGGGACGGTTGATGACATTTTCAATCATCCGATTCACCCTTATACCAAGTCGTTGTTGTCTTCTATTCCTCAACCAAATCCATTGGTAGAACGAAATAAAATCTCACTTCCGTACGATTACAAGACATCGGGGTTGGATTATGAAGCGTCACAGCAAGTGGAGGTTTCGAAGACTCATAAAGTATTATGTAGAAAAGAAGATTTAGAAAGTTTTGGTTTGAAAGTGTGATTAATTATTATCACACTTTTTTTATGAATGTAACCGTTTTAGTTGGTTATTCTTTCACAATCGATGAACAAATACGTGTAAAATAATAGTTAAAAGTGTTATAATGAAAGGGCAAAAAAGGAGGAAAACTTATGGCAAAACAAACCGTACGTGACTTAGACGTACATGGCAAGAAAGTTCTTGTAAGAGTTGATTTTAATGTTCCGCTTAAAGATGGTGTGATTACTGATGATAACCGTATTCAAGCTGCACTTCCTACAATTAATTACTTACTTGAAAATGATGCGAAGATTATCTTATTTTCTCACTTAGGAAAAGTTGATCACAAAGATCCTGAGAAAACTGAAGCAAACAAACTTAAGAACAACATGGCTCCTGTAGCAGTTCGTTTAGGTGAACTTGTGGATGTTCCTGTTAAGTTTGTGAGTGTAACGCGTGGTCCTGAACTGGAAGAAGCAGTCAATACAATGAACAATCGTGAAATTGTTGTGATGCAAAACACTCGTTATGAACCAGGTGAAAGCAAAAACGACCCTGAATTATCAAAATATTGGGCAAGTTTAGCTGATCTTTATGTTTCAGATGCGTTTGGTTCAGTTCATAGAGCGCATGCTTCGACTGCTGGGGTTTGTGATTACTTAGATAGTGCTGTTGGATTCTTAGTGAATAAAGAAATCACGGCGTTATCAAGTGCTTTGGATAATCCTGCAAGACCATTTGTGGCTATTCTTGGTGGAGCGAAAGTCTCTGACAAGATTGGGGTTATTGAAAACCTTTTAGAAATCGCTGATAAAGTTATTATTGGTGGGGGTATGGCGTATACCTTTATGAAAGCAAAAGGATACGAAGTTGGTCAATCGTTGTTAGAAATTGATAAAGTGGATTTAGCGAAAGAAATCATGGAAAAAGGGGCAGGCAAATTAGTACTTCCTGTTGACACAGTGGTTGCTACACATTTTGCTGAAGATGCTGAATCAAAAGTGGTTGATTCTGATCAAATTCCTGCTGATTGGCAAGGACTCGATATTGGGCCTAAGTCGATTGAACTCTTTAAGAAAGAATTAGAAGGCGCTAAGACTGTTGTTTGGAATGGTCCGATGGGTGTCTTTGAATTTGACAAGTTTGCAACTGGTACATTAGAAATCTGTAAAGCTATTTCTGAACTTCCTGAAGCAAATACAATTATTGGTGGTGGAGATTCTGCTGCTGCAGCAATTAAACTTGGTTTCAAAGATGAATTCACTCACATTTCTACAGGTGGTGGGGCATCGATGGAATTCTTAGAAGGAAAAACCCTTCCGGGTATTGCTGCTATCAAAGATAAGGAGTAATCATGATGCGTAAACCGATTATTGTTGGAAACTGGAAAATGAATAAACTATCAAAGGATGCAATGGACTTTGTTAAAGAAGTCGATGGTAACCTTCATGATGGAGCTGATTTCGGGATTGCTCCTACTTATACTGCATTAGCTGCTGCTCGTGAACATGCTTCAAACTTAATTGTTGCGGCACAAAATGTTCATTATCAACCAAATGGTGCATATACTGGGGAAATTTCGATTGAAATGTTGAAAGAGCTAAATATTGACTGGGTTATTCTTGGTCACTCAGA
>CAZWPP010000069.1:0-5573 GCA_964635335.1 uncultured Erysipelothrix sp.
TTAGTTCTATACCCTATTGAAATAATCATATCAAGATTATAAAACGTTACAGTAACTGAGGTTTTTCTGTTAGCTCCAGTTCGCGGATCAAACTTGTCAATTAGCTCCGTTGCGTTTTTTGCAACTGAGCTAATGTCTTCAATCTCACCCTCATAGACTATATTATTAATATGTCGAGATATTGTCGATTTATTCTTATCAAATAGTTCAGAGATTTGATTTAGTGACAACCAAATAGTGTCTTCATCTGTACTTACATTAACTTCTAGAGTTAAATTTTCATCATTAAACAATATTATTTCATTTTTAGATTCTTTCTCCATGGTTATTATCCTCATTTCACTTTACAAAAGTATATCATAATATTTTCATTTACGAGAAGTTAACCTAACACAAAAAAACTCCCACAGATGTGAGAGTTTCCAAAATTGATAATCTTGTTGATTAACGTTTTGAGAATTGTGGTGCTCTACGAGCTCCCTTAAGTCCGTATTTCTTACGTTCTTTCGTACGAGAATCACGAGTTAAGAAACCAGCTGCTTTAAGTGTTGAACGATAATCGCCACCAGCTTGAAGTAGTGCTCTAGAAATTCCATGTCTCATTGCTCCAGCTTGTCCAGTATATCCACCACCATAAACATTGATACTTGCATCAAAAGTTCCTTCTGTTTCAGTGATGTCAAATGGTGCACGAACAACCATACGTCCAAATTCAGTTGGAAGGTAATCATCAAGTGAAACACCATTTACAGTAATCACACCAGTTCCTTGAGTTAAGTAAACTCTAGCAACTGAACTCTTACGACGTCCTGTACCTAAATATTGTACTAACTTTGTAGATTTAGCCATTTGATCTCCTTCTAACCCTTAATTTTTAGCTCTTGAGGTTGTTGAGCTTGATGTGGATGGTTTGGTCCTTTATATACAAATAGGTGAGTTCTTTGAACATCTCCTAAACGTGTATGAGGTAACATACCGTGGATTGCTTTTTCAACCCATTCAACTGGATATTTTTGTTTCATAATACCAGTAGAACGTGTTCTAAGACCTCCAGCATAACCAGAGTGTCTGTAGTAAAATTTCTTCGATTCTTGATCACCAGAAATGATTGCTTTCTCAGCATTGACTACAATTACATAGTCCCCACCTTCAACATGTGGTGTATAAGTCACCTTGTGTTTACCGTGTAAAATATGAGCAACTTCTGAAGCAAGACGACCTAAAGTCACTCCTTCAGCATCAACTACATACCAGTTTCTGACAACCGTAGAAGGTTTTGCCATCGTTGTTTGACGCATTTTAATTTCTCCTTTTCCAAAAGTAGTTTCCGGGGCTACAATTGGCTTGAGTGCCACGTTTAATAATAGACTTATTTAGTCAACTAGTCAAGAACTATCCCCCAAAATGCGCACTTATTTGTAGAGTTTTTAAATGAGCTTTCTACAATTTCAATCCAAATGAGTAGAGTATTTGTACACACTCCCTTTCACACAGAATCAAGAACCATAATCTAGTGTTTTTCATTGTAATTAATGTGTTTTTTTGTTTCAATCGTTAATCAAGAATAGCTCCAATCAACTAATTGAATCTATCACATTTATCTTTACAGATAATCATCAACAAATCTAACTCAGAACCAAACTCTCGTTTGTTTTAAACTGTGTTTCATGCAATTGAGTATATAATCCATCTCTTAGTTACAAATCAAAATGCTGACCTCGTTCAACAATTTGACTTTGATCAATCACAAGAATTTCATCAGCAGCCAAAATAGTCGATAAACGATGCGCAATCACAATACTTGTCTTCTGACCTTCATTAGTCAGTGTCCAAAGCGTTTTAACAGCACTCCGATTAGGAATCGAAAACAACGGAACAATTACCAACCCAACAAAAGCTAATATCCAATTCTTTTGTAACATCGCCAGACTCGCAACAATCAGAGTAATTACATTCGATAAAATACTCGTAAACGTCCCAGAAACAACTTGTTGAACTCTAGAAATATCACCCGTCATTCTGGTAATAGTATCTCCTTGGTTATTTGTTGAAAAAAAACGATGTGACATCGATTGAAGTTTTCGATACATTTGATTTCTCATATTAAACGTAATATTCTCAGAAACCCACGTATTCAGATAACTCTCAACTAATCCAATTAGGTTTCCCAACAGAGTTACTACTACCGATAGACCGATTAGAAAAATCAGAGTCTTTAAATCTCTCTTGATAAAACCATCATCAATAATCTTCCCAGTCAATAGAGACGGAAGAATTGTCAAGATAGAAGAAATCATGATGATAAATATAATCAAAGATATCTGTTAAACATAGGGCTTCAAATACCAAACAATTCTCTTTATGAGTTCTTTAGTAATCTTAGGTTTGTTCGCTTTTTCATCTTCAGTCAAAAAAGAACACCGACGACTTGCTTTACTGACACTGGTTGTCCTCTTTTTTGAGTCTCTCAGATAATTTTCTCAACAAAAAAGTCATTGTTTCGCGCTCCTGATCATCTAGAATCTGGTCTACTTTCTCATAGAATTCTTTCTTCTGATTCAACAAAGTTGCTAACAACTCTCTCCCTTTGGTGTCAATTCTAAGCCATAGCTTCGACTATCCTCTTCGTTTTGAATACGAACAATCAGTTCTCTTTCAATTAATCTCGACAAATGTTCATTCAAAGAAGAGACTCGAATATCTAATCGTTCAGCCACTTCTTTTGTTGTAATCTTTGGGTTCTAATCAATTATCGCCAATAATCGCATACTCCCTCTTCGAATTGGTCTATTGTTGTATTGTTGACGTCGAATCACTCTAGCCAAGCGACCAAACTCAAACATCATAATTTCTTGTTTTTGACTCACCATTCATCACTTCTTTACAATAAATACAGGTACCTGTAAATTGTCAAGACAAACAAAAATGGCTTACTGTTTAATAAGCCACTCTTGAATACTATTGGTATCATTATGAAGATTCCCACTCATTACTGCTTCTAGAATTAATCGAAGCAGCCCTTTAATTTGAGGACCCTGTTTATAACCCATGTTAATTAGTTGATTCCCATCAATCTGTAAATCCGCAATGTTGTAGATTAATTTTTTATCTTTTATCTCAGCTAATAAATGATCAATCTTCACTTGTTGAAGTTGCGCCAAATAAACAACCTCTTTATGATTGAACACTGATAAATCCTTTAGAAGGAGTGGAACAGTATTCCCTAACTCATACTCTCTATTCTTAATGAGAAAAGTAATGAGTTGTGTTCGCTTTTTATCCAACTTCAAGTGATCAATCTGTGGATTACTCAACAATAAAGCATACCGCACTTCCAAATTCCTTGAAATATAACTAATCGATTGACTCAGAATAGGTTGTTTCAAAATAAACTCAATCACTTCTCGATAATCTTTTAAAACATCATCAACATACTCTGAAACAACTAGTTGATTCAGCTCTTGGCTAATTCTTTCATAAGCAATGTTCTCTAACAATTTGTAATTCTTAAAAATTGCGGATTTAGTCTCAGACTCAATTTCAAACCCAAGTTGTCCTTTAAATCGCAATGCCCTTATAATTCTTAAAGCATCTTCAGAAAATCGGGTATCAGGATTTCCAACCGCTCTAATAATTCTATTCTTAATATCTTCTTGGCCATTAACCAAATCAATAAGACCATCGATTTCATTGTAAGCCAACGCATTCATCGTAAAATCTCGTCGCTTTAAATCTTCAGCCAACGATGAAGTAAACGTGACTTCTCTAGGTCGACGATAGTTTTCATAGTCACTATCCATTCGATAAGTTGTAATCTCTACGATTTTCTTATCAATAAGTACACCAACGGTACCGTGCTTTATCCCAACATCAAATGTTTTATAATCACTAAATACTGCCAAGATCTCATTAGGAGTCGCATTTGTAGTGATGTCAACATCATGAAGAGGCTTATCCAGAAGGTAATCACGAACACAACCTCCAACTAAATAAGCTTCATACCCTTCTTCAATTAAGCGTTTGACACCATCATGCATTAAAAGAAACATTTCCTCTCTTTAATCCTCAATAAATTCAACTGTTTTTGTTATGAAATCAATTTGAATCAACCCTTTTTTATTCTCAAGAACAACATCTTCAATTACTTCATAACGATTAGTTAATGAGAGATATTTTTGAATCCAATCATACAAGGTTACACTAATTTCTTCATCAGCTAATCCCTGACGTGCTCTATCTCTTGCTGCAATTGCCCCTTTAACCCTCATCTCAAAACGTTCATGAATCTGGTCATATTTTTCTTTATACTTTTCTTCTTTGTGGAAGTCCTCTTTAAACTTCTCAAATTCCTTCATTGTCATATATTTTTTCATGAATCAATCATAGCATATTTACTACCAATATTGACACTCTGTACAACGAAAGCTAGCAGGCTTTTCGACACTTTGAATAAAAAAAGCAGAGATATTTCCCTACTTAATCCAATCCATTAAATATGACATTCTATCGACAACATCATCACTATGCGACAAATCCACAACATAACTAGAGTTTCTAAGTCCTAAAACAGTCATGTTAGCAGCCTTTGCGGCAGTAACACCAAAGATAGAATCTTCCATCACAAGACATTCTTCAGGAATAACCCCTAACTCTTTTGCTGTTTTAAGATAAATATCAGGATGCGGTTTACTTATTTCAACCATCTCCCCTGAATAGATAACATCAAAATAATTATCCAACTTATTTTGCTTAATCATCTCTTGGATTAACGTTAATTTAGAAGAGCTCGCTAACGCAACTTTTAACCCTTTTTCTTTAATAAAGTTATAAGTCCGATGAAAATCAGGATTCAATATTAACTTGTAATTGACAGGATGATGTTTACAATACTCTAGATGTGATTGGAAAAATTCTTCAGGCGATAATTCTGATTTAGCTAAATCTCGTAGAATTCTCCATGAATCATCATGATTCATCCCAATTAAAGGGACATAGTCCGCCCATCCAAAAGGTTGATTCAGTTCTCTAAAATGATTCAACACCTGATCGTAATAAGCCAATTCACTATTAACAATGACCCCATCCATATCAAAAATAACTGCTTTGTATTTCATTACAATACCCCCCTGTTATAATGTCCACGTGTTACTTCACTACCAACAACAACACCTTGATGGTTTTCAAACGCACTAACAATGCGTTGCGCCTCATCCATAGATTCATCATTCAGTTCAACCATAAAATAATTATACCCTGCATCCATGAACTCATCAACTATATCCAAGTTGTTCTTTACCTTACTATTCATTAAATGAGCCCTACAAAAAATATCATGCAGAATTGGAATCTTGTAACCCAAGCGATCTTCTAAACTATAGTCATGAATCATGCATGGATGGCTACAAGGTTCCCCCGTTTTATTAGGACAGTATTCCATTATCATCGACTCAATTCGTGAATACAACAGGATGTACAACGACTTCTTATTCATCAAATTCATTAACTCCTGTTTATTTAACTCTTCACTAACCACAGATCCAAGCAATGAATCAAAGATTGATAATGAAACTGAA
>CAZWPP010000070.1:0-219 GCA_964635335.1 uncultured Erysipelothrix sp.
ACAAATTTGTGCGTCATATTTCTATAACATGCCTGTAAAAGAAATGGATGAAAGTGAAAAGAATATTGAAGAACTTTTGACAAAATATGAAAAAAAGACAGGAATTATTTATGACATATTACAAAAACAAGCAATTTTATCATTCTTCAATAATGATAAAACGATTATAACAGGTGGACCTGGAACCGGAAAAACAACGATTGTGGAAGGAATCATCGC
>CAZWPP010000070.1:234-5350 GCA_964635335.1 uncultured Erysipelothrix sp.
GATTAAAAGAACTTGTTGAAGTAGACGTCTCGACGATACACTCTCTGTTAGAATGGAATTTAGAAACTAATACATTTGGTAGAAATCATGCAAACCCTCTCCATGCAGATATTTTAGTTGTCGATGAATTCTCTATGGTGGATTCCTATACAATGGCAGCACTGTGTGATGCAACACCTTTTGTTCGAAAGATAGTTTTTATTGGGGACAAAGATCAACTACCTTCCGTTGGACCAGGATTCTTGATTCGTGACTTAATTATGAGTCAACAATTTGTAGTCACAACTCTGGAACACAATTACCGACAAGATAGTGGAAGTAATATTATTTCTTTAGCAAAAAGTGTTAATAATGGGGTTTTTGATCTCAGTTTATGCAAGCAAGATGTTTCGTTTTTTGATAGTGATGAACAATTACGTCAACTCGTAATGACCCTGTACATCAAAGCGATGGATAGTGGGTATCGAGTGGACGATATACAAGTGCTAGCACCTAAATATGAAGGAACTCACGGAATTGATGCATTAAACTTTATGTTGCAAAAGGCACTCAACCCTAATAATCCAAAGAAACGAGAGCTGAAATTTGGATATATGACCTTTAGAGAAGGGGATAAGTTGTTACAACTTAAAAATCAACCTGATGATTTTGTTTTCAATGGAGATACTGGGATATTAATTGAAATCATCTATAAAGATGAAAGTGATGATCGAAAAGATCACTTAATCGTTGATTTTGATGGTGTCATAGTTGAATACAACCCTGATACCTTTATTCATCTTAAACATGCATATTGCATGTCTGTTCACAAGGCTCAAGGCTCAGAATATCCTGTAGTTATATTTGTTGGTAGTCGTCAACACCGATTTATGATGCAAAAAAGATTATTATATACCGGATTAACTCGTGCAAAAAATGCTCTAATTTGTATAGGAGATGTCAGTGTTTTCAGCGAAGCATGTCAAAAAGAATATTCTGATGAAATAATGACAAAGCTTGTAGAAAGAATTCAACGACTTTCAGATATGTAATTGATAGTGTTGGGAAATTCTATGTTATGATTTCTTCATGTTAAAAAAATGGATGAGTTTATTGATTGCGTTTATAAGTTTGTTAGTAGGAGTGATAGCTGCGTTTATACCGTTATTACCATCTTTCCCTTTCTTATTGTTAACTTTTATCGTGTTTTCAAAACACTCTAAGAAAATTACTGGATGGTTTATGAACAGCAAAATTTTTAAAAACAATTTGGAAAGTTATGTTAATGGAGAAGGGTTAACGAAGCAATCAAAAATTAAATTAATGATTACAATTACGTTGACACTTTTTATTAGCTTGTATTTTACGAAACAATATCAGTGGTTAACATTGTTATTAAGTCTAATATGGTTGTTTCATTTGTATTATTTCTTTGTGGTTGTTAAAACAAAGAAAGATTAATTGATTGCTTGAATCAGTATTGTAATTGTGCTATATTCTTGGCATAAGAGTTGAGATGAGTAAAGAGTTCAGTTTATTTAAGAGAGTAGATGGTTGGTGTGAATCTACATAAACAATTCTTGAAGCTATTCAACATATCTGAAGTTAATAACTTCCGCGAGTTTGAAGCGTTAAAACAAAAAGGTGCACACATAGTGTGAATTAGGATGGTACCGCGGTTAATAATCGTTCCTTTGTTGAACGATTTTTTTATTGGAAAGGAAGCTATATGAAACAATTAAGTAGTACACAGATTCGACAAATGTTCTTGGAATATTTTCAAAAGAATGGTCATATGATTGAAAAGGGACATTCTCTAGTGCCTCAAAATGACCCAACCTTGCTTTGGATTAATTCAGGGGTTGCGGCATTAAAGAAATATTTTGATGGAAGTGTTAAACCCAAATCAAATCGTATCACGAATGCTCAAAAAGCTATTCGTAGTAATGACATTGAGAATGTTGGTAAGACATCACGCCACCATACCTTTTTTGAGATGCTCGGTAATTTTAGTATTGGTGATTATTTCAAAAAGGAAGCGATTCATTTCGCTTGGGAATTTTTAACGAGTGAAGAATGGATGAACATCAATAAAGAAGTACTCTACATTACTGTACATACTGGTGATGATGAAGCTTATGATATTTGGGTGAATGATATAGGGATTGATCCCTCACACATTGTCAGATTTGAAGAGAACTTTTGGCAAATTGGTGAAGGTCCATGTGGTCCAAACTCTGAAATTATCGTTGATCGAGGAGAAAGATTTGATTCTGAGAAACGTGGAATTCAAATGTTTTTGAACGATGAAGAAAATGATCGTTACGTTGAACTTTGGAACATTGTATTTTCTCAATACAATGGTGTTGAAGGGGTAGATCGTTCTGAGTACAAAGAACTCCCTCAAAAGAACATTGATACTGGAATGGGATTTGAACGTTTAGTCTCAATCATGCAAGATGGAGAAACCAACTTTGATACAGATTTATTTTTACCAATTATCTCTAAAACAGAATTATACTCGACAATTAAATATCAAGAAGATCCAGTGTCTTATAGAGTAATTGCAGACCATATTCGTACTGTCACATTTGCTTTAGCAGATGGTGCACTCTTTTCAAATGAAGGAAGAGGCTATGTCTTACGTCGAATCATTCGTCGAGCTATCCGTTATGGTAAGAAGTTACAAATCAAACAGGCATTTATGTATGAATTGGTAGAAGTTGTTGCTGAAATCATGAAAGATTATTACCCTGAATTAGAATCAAAAGTTGAGCTAATTAAACGATTAGTGAAAATTGAAGAAGAACGTTTTGAAAGCACATTAAATGATGGTGAGAAACTGTTAGAAAATGTCTTACTAAACTCAGAAAACAAGATTGTTTTAGGTGATGATGCTTTTAAACTTTATGACACTTATGGATTTCCATTTGAGTTAACCGTAGAAATTGCTCAAGAACGTGGATTTAGTGTTGATGAAGAAGGTTTTAGAGATGCTATGAGGAAACAAAAAGAGCTTTCAAAGACGGCACGAGTCAAACTTGAATCCTTCAGTGAACAGCATGAAGATTTAATGAATTTTACTTTATCTTCTGAGTTTATTGGCTATAAAACATTAGATTTAAAAGCTAAAGTCATTGGGTTGTTTAAAGATGGAAAAATAGTAGATACGTTAGATGATGAAGGCGATGTGGTTTTTGATAAAACTGTCTTCTATGCTGAAAGTGGTGGACAAATAAATGATACTGGATTAATCGAAAATGATGGTTTCAGTGCAAAAGTTGTAGATGTTCAAAAGGCTCCACACAATCAATTTTTACATCACATCAACAATGTTGAAGGAGTTCTACATGTAGGCGACTCATTAGATTTAAGTGTTGATAAGTATCGTAGACAACTCATCACACGTAATCACTCATCAGTTCATTTACTTGATGCAGCTTTACGCTTAGTTTTAGGAAATCACGTGACACAAGCTGGTAGTTTTGTAGGTGATGAGTATGCTCGTTTTGACTTTACACACTTTGAGAAAGTATCTAAAAATCAACAAGTAGAAATTGAAACAATTGTAAACAATTGGATTTTTGAAGCTCATGCATCAGTTGTAGAATATCTACCAATTGATGAAGCTAAACAATCAGGAGCGATAGCTTTATTTGATGAAAAATATGGAGACATCGTAAGAGTTGTGAGTATGGGTGAATTCTCTAAAGAGTTTTGTGGGGGATGTCATGTTGAGAACACTGAAGAGATAGGTCTATTTAAGATTGTTTCTGAAGAGAGTATTGGTTCTGGGACAAGACGTTTAACGACTAAAGCGAGTAAAAGTGCTTTTGAATATCTAAATAACATGGAAGAACATCTTTTATCGATTGCTAATAAGCTGAAAGTTAATTCAATCTCAAGAATCGATGATAAACTAGCTTCTTTAGAGAAACAATCTTTTGATTTAGAAAAGCAATTAGAAAAGTTACAACAAGAATTGATGAATAATGAAATTGATCGCATAAAAGAGTTATTCCTTAAGGGCAGTCAATACAATACACTGTTGTTCAAATCAAAACTTGATGGAAAATTAGCGAAAAATGTTGTTGATAATCTAGCAAATGAGTTAGAAAACACAGTTGTTTTTGGAGCATTTGTTAATGAAGATAAAATCAACTTTGCGTGTAGAGTACCTAAGATAGCTATTGAAAAAGGTATCAAGGCTGGAGATCTTGTTAAACAAGCAGCAATAATTACCAATGGAAATGGTGGAGGAAAACCTGATTTTGCTCAAGCGGGTGGTAAAGATACATCGAAAGTTGACGAATCTCTAGAATTTATTCAACAAATCGTAGCTCTATAGCTTTAAAAAGTGGGAAATATAGTTTAAACTTATAAACAAGGGGTGAAGACTAATGGAAAATAAAGATTTGACCGAAACAATGGCTTATTCTACTGAATCAATTCGTCAAGAAAATATTCATAGAATCATGAGCGAGGTTGCTAGTGCTTTAGAAGAAAGAGGGTACAATGCAGTTAATCAACTTGCAGGTTACTTAATAACAAATGACCCTGCCTATATTTCTTCTCATCGTGGTGCACGAAGTAAGATTCAGCAACTTGAACGATTTGAAATCATTGAAGAGCTGATGAGAGTGTACTTATCCAAAGACTAATGAAACCAATTTGTATGGGTCTTGATTTAGGTTCTAAGACATGTGGTATTGCTTTAAGTGATGGTTTGGGACTATATGCTCATCCATTAACAACCATCCTTTTTAAGAGCGAATACTATGAAGAATGTTTAGAGAAACTACTCCCAATTGTTGAAGAACACAAAGTTGAACAAATTGTTTTAGGATTACCTAAAATGATGAATAATGATTTAGGACCAAGAGCACAAATTTCTCTAATGTTCAAAGAAATGTTAGAAGAGGTTTTTAGTGGTAGAATTATTTTAATGGATGAGAGATTATCGACTATGTCTTCTCATAAAGCTTTAATAAAGTCGAACAAAAAAAGAAAAGATAGAAAGAAAGTCATAGATCAAGTTGCTGCAGTAGAGATACTACAGCGCTATCTAGATAGAGGAATCGTAAATGGATAACGACAAAATTATTATTATTGATGAAGAAGGAAAAGAAGTAGAAAT
>CAZWPP010000071.1:0-5317 GCA_964635335.1 uncultured Erysipelothrix sp.
TTAACAACTTTTTTATGATTTTAAGATCTAAAATATGTTCCTATACTTGCTGCTACTAAAGCACCCATAAATAACATAAAATGGTATTTTAAATTAGTGCCTCTAAACGTTAGTTGCTCACGATTTAGTAATTTTTTAGAGTTAACTAAATACATAAAAATTAATCCAACGATATAAATGATTAAACTGACTCCAATAGAATTTACGATCGATTCTAACAATTTCACCATATTTAAAACTCCTCCTGACTCCACACTGTAAATACAGTGGTATATTTATTTATATCCGTAACGGTTCCACATCTTCCGTTATTTTTAACTGTTAATGAATTCGCTAGTGTACTAGCATACCAAGAGTTCCAACCTCACCTAATGCAAATCCCGCAAAGAAGGCTCTACCGACAGGTCCAGTAAACATTGTAGCACTTCCAGCACCAGCAGCTACTCCTTTTTCAAAATAAGACAATATATAAACGTATAATAAACACTGGGTCTATCATATGCATTACTCCATTCTTTACATAAGTGTATTGAATTCCCTAAATATTACACTTGTGATATATTAATGATTGTAACATATAACCAAATTATTAGCAAGTTTACTTGACAAGTCAAATGCGATAACGAAAGTCAACACTTTATGAGTTTGATGAGAATCGTCTGATTAAAGTGATGGAGTTCTACTATCCAAATGGCTATTGGACAAAGGTTGGTACTTGCAAGAATGCCAATGTTACCGCCTATTATGATGCTGAAACTGGTTTGTTCATCGGTGCTGAAGTTAAGGGAGACCTTGTTGATCATAAAGGTCATCCATAAGGTAAGAGTTTTCAAGCAAAGTTCTGTTTTTAGGTATTAAAGAAAGGTTTGTTACCCCTATAATAGGTAACAAACCTTTTTCTTTAGATAAATTTTAATAATTTGACACAACCCCTTACCACTTTATTTTTGATTAACAAACTAAAACCCCAAAGAGGTCTAGTGTGTTGAGTACCATACATTCGGGGTTTAGTTTGCTGATTGTTGTTATTTCAATTCAATTTGTTTAGTTTCAGGAACACTCTCTTGTTCAAGTGGTAATGTCATCTTTAAGACTCCACTTTCGAAACTTGCTTCTACTTTATCCACATCAATTCCACTGAAACGAATTTGTCGTTTCATGTCATTACTGCGACGGGATTGATAGATATATTCCTTGTTTTCTTCTGATTTTTCTTCTTCAACGTGTTTAGCTTCAATTGTTAAAACATCTTCTTTGAAATCAATCGCAATTTCTTCTTTCTTAAATCCAGGTAAATCAAGCTCTAAATAATAAGCATTGTCTTTCTTATAAATATCGAGGTGTCTACCTAAATTCGTTGGTTGTCTAAAATCCTCGAAAAACTTATCAATCATTGATTCAGGTCGTTTTACATAGTAATTCATAAAGTCCTCCTATTTAATTTCAATTTTACGTGGTTGTTTTTCGATAGGTACTAAGACCGGTAATTCTAAGCGAAGTACCCCGTTGGTATAATCGGCTTCAATCGCATTTTCATCAATATCACTAAAGCGAAATGAACGATTAATGTTCAGTGTTCGACGATTACGATAGAAGTATTCACGATCAGTAATTTCATCATTTTTACTGTGTGTTGCGACAATACTAAGAACACCCTCTTTATAATCAATACTGATTTCTTCTTTCAAAAAGCCTGGCATATTTAACTCTACAACATAGGTGTTGCCTTTCTTATAAATGTCCAAACCTTTCCCATAAGAAGCTAAAGCTTGTGTTTGGTTTCTAGTTAAATAACTCATGTCATCCCTCCTCTTTTATTAGCACTCTATACTATCATCTGCTAACTACTGATAGTATACCATACTTTTTAGCACTGTCAACTCTGAAGTGCTAAGACGTCTTAAAAAAAAGACTCCCCAAGGAGCCTTTCTTTACTTGTTCACTAACTTAAGAATTACTAATAATACAACAGAGCCTACAAAAGCCACAAGAATAGAATTGATGTTAATTCCTGTTACTTGATTTCCACCACCGAATTGGTTAAATAGAAAACCACCAATCAGTGCTCCAATAATACCAATGATGATATTGGTCACTAATGATCCAGAACCTTTGTTTACAACGAGGTTGCCTAACCAACCGGATACAGCACCAACGACTAACCACATTAACAGATTTTCTAACATATTCTTTCTCCTCTCTTTGTGTTCTTTTGAACACTTTCATTGTATCACCTTATAAGAATAAGTGTTAATTGTATGCTTGAGCTCAAATAAAAACTAACCCTCTAAAGTTTAGGAGTTAGTTTGTTTACTTAACAAAAATATCTTCGGTATACCACTGATGACCATTCTTCTGAAGGATTTCCCAAGCTTTAATCGGACCTTGCGTATACGCCAAATAATTCGATAAAGGAACGTTAGACAGTAGACTACGTCGTTGAATTTCTTCGATCAACTCCCACGATTGTCTTGCCATCTTCCACGATGTAAACAAGGTGCTATCTTTTCTTAGAGCCATCATCAATAAGCGTTCATACGCTTGAGGAGTATTCAATCTATTTTCATAAATACAACTTTGACAGAAATCCATCGTCACCGATTGAATATCATCGTAGTTGCCTGGTCGTTTAATATTTACTTTAAAGTAAATACCTTCATCCGGTCCAACCCGAATCACTAATACATTTTGAGGTGCATCTTGAGCCATAAAACCTTTAACTGGTTTAAACGTAATAGCAACAACCGTTTCTTGTTTCTCCATCCGTTTACCAGTTCTAATATAGATGGGAACTCCATCTAAACTTGGATTTTTACTTCTAATTTCCATTGCAACAAACGTTTCAGTATCACTATTCGGATCAATTCGGTTTTCTTGCAAGTAACCTAGCGAATTATTGTTTGCTAAATACTGACCTCTCACAAAGCTATCACTAAAATGATCTATATCTGCCAATTCCAAATAATCGATGGCCTTTTCTTGAGCTTCATGAATATGGTGAGGACTCATACTTTGTGGTTCATCCATTAAAACATAGGTTAACATTTGTATTAAATGTGATTGAACCATATCTTTGAGAGCTCCACTTTGATCATAGTAGCCTCCTCGATCCCCGACACCAACTTGTTCAGTCACAGAGATTTGAATGTTTTCAATCGACTCTTTGTTCCACAACGATTTGAAGACTTGATTGCCAAAACGAATCGTTAAGATATTAATAATCATTTCTTTAGCTAAATAGTGATCAATTCGATAAATTTCCGATTCATCAAACACCTGCTTAATTTCATCATTAATTTGAATCGCACTCCCTAAGTCATCTCCAAAAGGTTTCTCAATCAGCAGTTGTTTCTCACACGAATCATCAATAATTCCAGATTGTTTCAAATTTGTCGTAATCGTTGAGAAACTATTAGGTGCAACAGCTAAGTAAAACAAATGACGACACCCTTGAGTTTGAACAGCATCTTTCAGTTTTGTATAGTCTGCCAAATTGGTGTAATCAACATCGACATACGTAATTAGAGATAAAAACGGATCGTACGCATCTTTATTCTTGTTGAAACGGGCATATTTTTCTATCGACACTCTAGCTTGTTCACGATAAATTTCACTGTTGTAGTCTCTTCGACCGATGATGAGTAATTGAAAATTAAGAGTCGATATTTCTTCAAGAACAAACAAATCAAACAAAGCTGGTAACAGTTTTCGATGGGTTAAATCTCCTGTCCCACCAAAGATACTAAAAACTGTTTTATTTGAACCATTCATAGTGATAGCTTCCTGGACGATCAAGTCTCTCATAGGTATGAGCACCAAAGTAATCACGTTGACCTTGAATTAAGTTCGCTGGGTTAAATCCATTACGATAACCATCATAGTATGTAATCGCACTCGCAAATGCACTGACAGCGATACCGTTGGTAATGGACAAATTGATAACTTCTCTTAAGGCGCTTTGGTATTCAAAGACAATTTCTTTAAAGAAATCATCCAGTATTAGATTTTCTAACTGAGGATTACTCTTATACGCTCTCGCTATATCATCTAAGAAACGAGCACGGATAATACATCCACCACGCCATCCCTTCGCAATGTTTTCAAAACTTAAGTTCCACCCATGAGAAACAGCAGATTTTGATAACAAATCAAATCCTTGGGCATAACTCATGATTTTCGACACAAACAACGCTCTTCTAACTTTTTCAATCAGTGCTTGTTTGTCAGAAACAACTTCTACTTTAGGTCCAACCAATACTTTAGATGCTCGAACTCTCTCTTCTTTTATAGAACTTAAGAAACGATTATAGACAGCACTAGTAATAATCGATGTATTAATTCCTTCATCTAGAGAAGAAATCACAGTCCACTTCCCGGTTCCTTTTTGTCCCGCAGAGTCTTTAATCACATCTATTAAATAACCTTCACCTAAATCATCTGGTTCAGCTAAGACCCTTTCCGTTATTTCGATTAAGTAAGAATCCAATTCACCCTTGTTGTATTCTTTAAAGATATCCGATAGTTCTTGGTTATTAAATCCTCCCAGTTCTTTAAGGATATGATAACTTTCAGCAATTAACTCCATATCGCCGTATTCAATTCCGTTATGGACCATTTTAACAAAATGTCCTGATCCGTTCTCACCAATATAGGAAACACACGGTTCACCATATGCTTTCGCAGCGATTGCTTCTAATATATCTTTTACTTCATCATAAGCATCTCTTTTACCTGCAGGCATTAAAGCAGGTCCAAAACGCGCTCCTTCTTCTCCTCCTGAGATACCAACCCCTAAATACCGAATTTCTTTGTCTTTTAAATAGTTAAAGCGACGAATGGTATCTTCATAGTTAGAGTTTCCTCCATCCATAATAATGTCTTGGTGATCCAAAAGTGGTAACAACAGTTCAATAAAACTATCTACAGGAGCCCCTGCTTTAACCATTAACAAGATTTTTCGTGGTTTTTCTAGTGATTCAATAAATGCTTCTAAGGTTTCATAACCAATTAATTGTGGATTTTCTTGTACAACCTCAGTCATAACACTGGTTGTGCGATTAAAAACAGCAACGCGATAGCCATGATCATTCATGTTAAGGGCGATGTTTTTACCCATGACTGCTAATCCAATAACACCAATATGATTTTTCATTTTATTCCTCCTACTGTGTATAGTTTACTCTAAACTCTTTGGTTCTTTAAGCAAGTTGCCTAAATTCATTAAAAAAGGCTTTACAAATTTATAAATTTTAGGTATTATAATTTTGCTGGTCCCGTGGTGTAGCGGTTAACATGCCTCCCTGTCACGGAGGAGATC
>CAZWPP010000072.1:0-5290 GCA_964635335.1 uncultured Erysipelothrix sp.
TTTTAAGACAACTCTATTATACATGATTTTCTCCTCTTTTTAAAAAAGGACACTATAAAGTGTCCTAATTAAGCTTTTGACATCATCGCTACTTCTTCAGCAAAGTTATCAACTTTTTTGTCAATACCTTCACCGACAGCATAACGGACGAATTTAATAACAGACGCTTGATGTTGTTTTAAGGCATCAGCTACTTTCATGTTTGGATCCATAAAGAATGTTTGGTCAAGAAGTGAAATTTCTTGTAATGCTTTAGAAACACGACCTTTAATAATTCCTTCTTTTTGTTTATCATTCTTTTGAGCCAATGCTTCATCATTGTTAAGGATTTCAGTTTGTAAAGATACTTGTTCAGCAACGATATGTTCAGGAACATCATTTTGAGATACATACTGAGGATTCATTGAAGCAACTTGCATAGCCATGTTTTTAGCTAAGTCTGCATCTTCCTTACTTAAAACAACAACTGCACCACTCTTACCATCAAAGTGGACATATGTTCCAAAACTTTGGTCATCTTCTTTAGTTACAAGATCAAATCTTCTAAAAGAAATCTTTTCACCAATTGTAGCAGTTGCGTTGGCAACATGGTCAGACACAGTCATTTCACCAACAACAAGAGCATTTGCTTCATCCATATTTGCTGGTTTATTCGCTAAGACTGCATTAGAAACGTTTTGAACAAGAGTTAAGAACAATTCGTTCTTAGCAACAAAGTCTGTTTCAGCGTTTAATTCAACGATAACTGCAGTGTTTCCATCAACTTTAACAGTTGTAAGTCCTTCAGCAGCAATACGACCTGATTTCTTTGCAGATTTAGCAATTCCTTGTTCTTGTAACCAACGAGCTGATAATTGAATATCACCATTATTTTCAACAAGAGCTTTCTTGCAATCCATCATTCCAGCTCCAGTCAAGTCTCTTAGTTCTTTAACTAATTTTGCACTAATTTCCATTATTTAGCCTCCACATTTTCTGTTTCAGTTTTTTCTACAACACTTTCTTGAGGTTTTTCAGCTTTAACTACAGCTTTACGGTTACGAGAAAAAGTTGTGTTTTGGTTATAAGTTGTTTCACGAGGACGACGACGTTCATCACGTTGTTTTCTCTCTTCTTGACGAGCACGTCTACGAGCATCATTTTGCTCATCAACATTGCGGATAACATCACTCATTGTGATATCTTTCTCATCATCATTTCCAGTATAAGCTACAGTCAATAATCCACCATGAGCTTCAACAATTGCATCTGCCATTAAACCTACGATTAACTTGATTGATTTAATTGCATCATCATTTGCTGGAATCATGTAATCAACAACTTCTGGATCACAGTTAGTATCAACAATACCAAATACAGGGATTTTTAATTTACGAGCTTCTAAAATAGCGTTGTGATCTTCTGTAGGATCAACAACAAAGACAGCATCAGGAAGTTTCTTCATTTCCTTAATACCACCTAAGAAGTTTTCTAAACGAGTTGCTTCTTTGTTTAAAATCACAACTTCTTTCTTAGGATAAACGTTAATTGAACCATCTTCGTTCATTTTTTCTATATCTAATAAACGACGGATACTCTTTTGAATCGTTTTAAAGTTTGTTAAAGTTCCCCCTAACCAACGTTGATTAATGAAGAATGAACCTGAGCGTAAAGCTTCTTCAAGAACAGTCGCTTGCGCTTGTTTCTTAGTACCAACAAATAGTACTTTACCATTCTTTTCAGCAATCTCTTTGAGCTTAGCATAAGCTGCATCGATTTTCACTTGGGTTATTTCTAGGTTGACGATATGAGATCCATTTTTTGAAGCATAAATATTTGGCTTCATTTTCGGATTCCAACGTCTGGTTTGATGCCCAAAATGAGCACCACTCTCTAATAATTGTTTCATCGTAACTACTGACATTTTTAATATCCACCTTTCCGTTACTCCACCATCATTTCGAACAACAACAACCAAAAGTATCTTAAGGCACGGGTTGTTGAATCCATGATGTGCGATGTGCATCAAATCTATTGATACCGAGAGTCATTATACCATAGAAGTATAAAAACACAAACATTTCACTACTAAAATCAACATTAATTTCCAAAAGGTTTATAGCCGATGATACTGAGCTAAACGTTGTTGTCCCTCTAGCTTTTGTATTTCAGTAATATCTTGAGAAACCTCCAACACTCCTTTGTAATTGTTTAGCTGATCTCTTAACGCAAAATACTGAATCAGAATCTTTCTGTTTTTTATATCTATCCAAAAAGAAGCTTTATCTTCTTTACCTAATCGGAAATTTTCAACAATCTCTTCAACGATATGGACAGATTGAGGAGGATGACAATATTTAACTTCACGACCTATGACAGAAACCGAGCGAGGAAAAATTCGATTCTTAGGATGCGTAAAGAAACACACCTTATTGTTTTCATCAACTAACGTCATGTCCATTTCTAAAACATTGAAAATCATTAACACTTGATCAAGTTTAAGCTTCCCCGTTTGAGTCATAATCGTATAATCATCAACCGAGAAATCCAATGAGTTGACTTGATTTATTTCAATATCTTTTGTGTTAAAGACACCACCGAACTCATTAGTTTGTCGATGCATCATTTCCCAATCAGTGGGACTCAAAACTTCAAGTGCTGCAGGAATTAATATATATTCTTCTTTTTGAACAAGACCTAACATGTCGAAAAACAACTGTGAAATGCTTTCAATTAAATCTTGTTTAGTAGCAGATTGAGTACTCAGTAAAATAAGAGAATTATCAATGTCCTTTTTTATTTCATTATGAAGTGCCCACATAATGCTCAAACCATGAAACCGATCATGTTTACTTTCTAAAAGTGGAAAAAGCAAATTCTCTTTTTTTTCATAATGAGGATAAAATTGCTTCAGTTCATTCAAGAGATCTATCATCTCATGCCGTACGTTCATTATATCTAACTTAGTCATTAAAGGACGTATCTTATCAAATGCTTTTTCTAAGAGTCGATTATCTTGTAGCATCTCAACAATGTATGAATGAAGATTCTCATAGTTTGGCTTACTACGTCTTAAACTATCGTAAAAGACATGAACTATCTTATCTAAAAAAGTCAGGATTTCAACTTCTTCATAATTCTCGAGATTAATTGTTCGAAAAACATCGAACGCTTCAAGTGGATTAACACCTAACAATTCTTTCTCAAACTGTTTAAAAAGATCACTCAAATTTTCGTTTTTGAGACTCAACCGCATAACATACTCTTTAATTTTATCAACTTTTTCCATACTTCACCTCTGCTCTTAACTTCATTATACAAAAAAGGTCATAGTTTAACTATGACCAAGGATGAAACTTTTTATAAACTTGTCTTAAACGATCACTGCTCACGTGTGTGTAGATTTGGGTTGTAGACAAATTCTTATGTCCAAGTAATTCTTGAACAAATCGCAAATCTGCACCGTTATCTAAAAGATGAGTTGCGAAACTATGACGCAACATGTGTGGATGAACTCGTTGATTGATATCCGCTTTATAACCGGTTTCTTCACACAAATATTGAATAGAGCGGGTTGATAGTTTATTCCCCTTCTGATTCACAAATAAACTTTCCGAATCCTTTAAAGATAACTGAGGTCTAACGTTCTTGATGTAATCCTGTAAACGCAAAGAAAACGATTCATAAAATAATCCAATTCGTTCTTTGCTTCCTTTTCCTTCAATTCTAACTTGGTTTTCTTCACAATCAACATCCACTATCGATAGATTTACCAGTTCACTTACACGTAATCCACTTGCGTAAAGAAATTCTAACATCACCCGATTTCTTTTACCAAGCAGTGTAGTCGTATCAATAACCGTTAAGAAACGGCTCACTTCTTCAAAAGTTAAATAGTTTGGTAACTTTTGGGGTTCTTTAAAATGTTTTATTTTCTTAAATGGATTGCTACTAAATCCATAGTTTAAATTTAAGAATGTATAAAATGATCGGCAAGCAGAACATTTTCGATTCAAGCTAGCACTGCTCAACTGAACATCGTTACTTTGTAAAGATGCTAGATAATCGTACACCTGGGTTTGAGTTATCCCATCTAATCCAAGTTCTTTATCATCAAGATAATCGATAAATTGCTGAATATCTCGTCGATATGCATCCAACGAATGAATAGATTGTGTATTCGCTAAATTAAACTCAACCAAAAATGCTTCCAGTAGTTCATTCATATTGTTTAATAATATCCAGAGCCTTTTCAGCCCTTTCCTTTTTGTCTTTAATGCTACTGTTCATGATTCCAAAATTCGCATTCATCGGTTGAAAATGATCAGCATTACCATGACTAATATAATTCGACATACTACCAATCATTGTATCATTTCCAAAATCAATCAATGGCAATTGTTCAACAAAATGAATAGCATTAAGAGCAGCCAACAATCCAGAAGCAGCACTTTCGACATATCCTTCTACTCCAGTAATTTGGCCTGCAAAAAACAAATCAGGACGTTTTAGTGTTTGATAGTGTTTATTGATTAGTCGTGGTGACTTTAAATATGTGTTGCGATGCATAACACCGTATCGAACAATTTTCGCATTCTCAAGTCCGGGAATTAATTGAATCACTCGTTTTTGTTCAGACCACGTTAAATGAGTTTGAAACCCAACGATATTGTACAAATTTCCTGCAACATCATCTTGTCTTAATTGAACAACCGCAAATGGTTTTTCGTTATCTTTCGCTAAACCTACCGGTTTTAATGGACCAAATGTTAATGTTTTAATTCCCCTTTTTGCCATAACCTCTACAGGCATACATCCTTCAAAAACTTTCTCATCTTCAAAGTCTTTTTGTTCAACAGTTTTTGCATTGATTAACTCGTTATAAAAAACCATAAACTGTTCTCTTGTCATGGGACAGTTTATATAATCTGCCGTTCCCTTATCGTAACGACTTTTCTTATAAGCAATGTTCATATTAATAGAATCGTATTCAATAATCGGAGCAACAGCATCAAAGAAAGAAAGAGATTCTTCACCAAAAAAACTTCGAATAGACTCCGATAAGAAATCACTAGTTAGAGGACCTGAAGCAATAATTGTTAACCCTTCTGGAATTGAAGTAACTTCATGATGGATGATCTTAATATTGTCAAATCTTTCTAACTCTTCTTTAATCGCTTTTGAGAATAAGGTACGATCGACTGCTAACGCACTACCTGCAGGAATCATCGTTTTGTCTGCAGCTCTGATAATGATTGAATCTAGAGTTCTCATTTCTTCTTTTAATAGCCCAACAGCATTTGTGACTTCG
>CAZWPP010000073.1:0-4912 GCA_964635335.1 uncultured Erysipelothrix sp.
TGCTAATTGGGTATCATGAATGTTCAGGACAATTAAATCTGGGGTAAACTTCTGATTAACATCCACTGAAATCTTGAGAGTATCTTTCTTCTTTTCCATGCTGAATCTCCTTTATTGGTAGTATCATTGTAGCATAGGGTGAGTTTACAAAGAATCGATTAGTTATTGAAAAAGACATCAACTTCTAATTATGATAAAATTGAGTAAACTACAAAGGAGTCTCTGATGGAAATCGATGTTAATAAATTTGTGCAACTGACACAAGGAATTAAACAAAATATTCAACAAGTAATTGTTGGTAAAGATGAAGCGATAGAAAATATTCTTGTGTGTTTAGTGGCAAACGGACACGTTTTAATTGAAGATGTTCCTGGTATCGGTAAAACTACACTCGTACATGCATTAGCCAAAAGTGTTAATTTGTCCTTTAAACGAATTCAGTTCACCCCTGATTTAATGCCAGCAGATGTCACTGGGTTTAATTTATACAATCCAGCATTAGGTCAGTTTGTTTTTCAACCTGGAGCAGCCATGTCCAACATCATTTTAGCAGATGAAATTAACAGAACCTCACCCAAAACCCAATCGGCATTACTTGAAGCGATGCAAGAGTCACAAGTAACCGTTGACTCAATTAGTTATCCACTAGAAAAACCCTATATGGTTCTTGCCACTCAAAATCCAATCGAACATTTAGGAACTTATCCTTTACCTGAAGCTCAACTTGACCGGTTTATGATGAAAATCGATTTAGGTTACCCATCAAAAGATGAAGAGGTTGATATTCTAAGTGTTAATATGAAAAATCGAACCGTCGACAACTTAGAACAGGTGTGTTCTCGAACTGATGTCTTGTGGATGCAAGAACAATTGGATGAAGTATATGTAAAAAATGAAATTAAGGAATATGTTGTTGATTTGGTTAGACAGACTCGAAATAAAAAAGAAATTCTCATTGGAGCAAGTCCTCGAGCATCCCAAATGTTAATGAAAGCAGCAATGGCAAGAGCGTTAGTTAAAGGAAGAGACTTTGTCCTGCCAGAAGATGTCAAAGCATTAGCGACTAAAGTACTGTGTCATCGGATTGTTTTAAAGCAAGATCGCTATATTGAAGCAACTGATGCTGAAAAAATAGTGCTCTCGATTCTTGAGAGTACACCCATCAAAATAAAATGATCACTTTTCGTTTTATCACATGGTTGATTGTTACTTCACTGGCAATCATCTCAGCTAGTTTCGATAAACGAGAATTTCCAACACTAATTATTGTCTTTTTATTGTGCCTTCCCATTATTTCTCTGAGTTTCCTGTTAATTAACAAACGAAATTTAAGTATCAGTCTTCAACAAGAAGATATCTATGTTGAATATCAAATGGTTCAACCTCGCCCTTTGTTTATTCAAAACAGAAACAAAGTATCAACAGTTGAACTCAATATCTATGATGAGATGAATCAACGCTTTCGGATATTAATTGCGCCTAATCGTGAATCAGTCTTTTGGATTGATCAAATGATTAATCACATTGGAATTACACCTAATCCGGATGTTTCGATTCTTTTGTATGATCCGCTAAAATTTTTTACAGTATCCATGAGTAAAAAGATGAAAAAGAGCTCATTTGATGTGTATGGAATTCCGCAGAATGTATTACAGAATGATCCTTCTGATTTATCATCCCGAGAAGGTGAAACACTTAAAAACAAACCCTCTTTTGATCAATCTCTAGAAGTCAGCAAGATTAAGGAGCTTGAACCAGGAGATACCATGCATAGAATCCATTGGAAGATATCGGCTCGATTCGGAGAATGGATGGTTAAACAGTATGATCAATCGAAAGAGAAAACCATTTCTTATTATTTTGATTTACCGATTATTAAGAATTTTGATGAAAACACACTACAGCTTCGTGACACACTGTTACAGAGTGGTTTTAGTGTTATGAGTCATGCTCTAAAAAACAACTTTGCGATTTACGTAAATTATCAAGAACAAGCTCTTTTTTCTCAACCAAATCATTCCTCTTTGCTTCAAAGACATCTTGGGCGCTATTCACAAACAGAGCATGTGACATACGAGCACCTCTTTCGTACAAAAAGCAGTGATGTGATGAGTACAGTGTTCTCTTATCAATTAACCAGTAACTTGGTGGATGAGCTTATCTATTTAAAGAAACAATCCAAGAAAGTGTTGTTTTATTATTTTGGAGAGCCTCTATCAACAAGTCAACAATTCATGATTGAACGATTAAAGTCTAGTGATATTCAAATGGAGCTTTTGTATGAAACTATTGAGTAGTAAACAAAAGACTCAAGGATATTTAAAAAACAGGGGTCTCGGGTTTATTCTGAGTATCATTTTAAGTGTAGTTTTGTATCATTTTTTAGCTAAACTCCTTGAAATAAACTATAATCTACAAGACATTATCTTACCTGTTGCGCTACTAAATGTGGTCTGGGTACTCATTGGATATTATAAACGAATAATTCTTATGGCAATTCCTGTGATGGTTCTTGGATTTGTGCTCTATTATTGGCAATTACCAGAAGTTGAGAAACTCAAACTTATTGACTTCTTCATGAGCTCAATACAGAGTATTCAAAAAACAATTGAATGGATATTCTTAATTAACGATTACAAATCAGCTGAACCAGAACTTTTTAGAAGCATCTTTGTGGTATCAATTACGTTTGTTTCAAATCTTATGGTCTGGGTCTTCTCTTCACCACTTTTGATCTTACTTATTATTGTTTTACCTCAATTCTTTATCCCAGAGATAACTACCACCCCAAATTACTTACTAAATTTACTGAGTGGTTTGTTTGTTGTTTCTTCAGTTTATTCATTATCGAAACGTGAGACTTTTGTTTTTCCTAATTTTGTTGTGATAGGATTAGTTCTCTTATCTACGTTTCTTATTAGTAATCAGCTTAGCCCCCATTTCTTTTTTAATCAAACCCTGAATGAGCGGTATTTTCAATCAGGAGATGGGATTGGAAACAATATTAATATCGATGGATTTCCCTTTAATTTATCACAAGTAGGGTATTCTACAGCTAACACTCGAATAGGAGGTACAGTTAAGCTCACTAATACTCCGTTTATGTTGGTGGATGCACCGTTAGAAACCATCTATTTAAAAGGTAGTAGCTATTTAGAGTTTAGAGATTTAACGTGGATCTATAATAGAGTTGGAAATACTTTTGAGTTTACAAATGATCAACCGAGTTTCCAACAACAATCGGTATTTCCTACGGTTAGTTCACCTTTCTTTGAGAGTACAACTATTAGAATCAATCCTATTGCACTAACAGAAAGTATTTTTTATACAGGAGCTCCCTATCCAATTGTCTTAGATGTCCCTGCGCCAATTTATTTTGATGGTTACGGACAACTGATATCTGATCGAAGTCGTCTTGAGGAAGGATACCAAGTTGGAATAACATATTTACCAAATAATAATGTTCTTGATTTGGTGAATTCTGGTGATTATAGTCCATTATCATTGAACAATGAAGTTCTTCAACGAAATGAAGGGCCAAGGCAGTATGAACAACAAATCAAAGATTTGGATGAAGAGCTGTATCAACTGACGTATGTTCAACCATTTGATAATGAGCTAGAACGGGCATTTACGATTGCGAACTACTTTCAAAACTCCTTCACCTACTCGTTGGTTGTTGAAGATTTTCCTAACAATGATTTCTTTAATCATTTTTTAGAGATACGAAAAGGATACTGTGTTCATTTTGCGAGCGCAACTACCCTTTTGTTACAAGATATTGGTTTTAATGCTCGTTACACAGAAGGATTTATTGTGCCTGCATCGAATCAAACAACTCGACTTATTTCAAGCAATCTTGCTCATGCTTGGACAGAGATTTATGTTGAAGATGCTGGATGGATAATCATTGATGGAACACCAGGCTCGTTTATTGAAGTGTTGCAACCAACAACACCTAATGAACCGGTTGAACCAGAACCTTTAGAACCTGTAGAGCCAAACCCAGTGGATCCTACGCCAACAGATCCAACTAACCCTAACAATCCTACAGAACCAACGATTGATAATGATGCTACGTGGTTAGTGTGGGTGTTAGTTATTGTTAGTGGTGTTGGGTTTGTCATCTTAAGAGGTGTTCTGTTTAAGAGAAAACATAATGAAGACTATTTGAGACAAAATTATTCACAACAAGAACTGATTCAACATATTTATTTTGAAATGATTGATTTATACAGTATCGATGGGTATCAACTTAAACCTTCGAATAGTGTTACTCAAAATTACAACAGGATTTCTAAGACGTATGAATTTTCTCAAATTAGTCGTTGTTTAGAATTACTGGAACGAGCATTCTATGCGAAAGAGATTAAAGATACTTTCTTGATTACACCTTTACTGACTAATTATCAGACCATGGAGGATGCTCTTAGACATAAAAAACCAGTTGCCTGGTTTATTAAGAGAGTATTATTTTGAGTAGTTTAGGGTTGAAAAAAAGGTAGAGTTCTATATAATGAAAGTGAAAGAGGATGCTTATGAGTCAATATAAAGGTAAATCAATTGTTTCATCGATCATAACCGTATTGTTAGTGACGGCAACGGTGTTTTTTACGATGGATTTTCTTCAATCACAAGCGGATATGAAACGATTACAAGAACAGTTAACGGTTTCTAAGGCAGAGCTTGAAAGCATTCAAAGAGATAATGTTGAATTAAAGAAGCAGAAAGATAAATTAAGTGATCCTGAATACATGAAAGACTACGCAAGAGGTAACTTCATGTTGTCTCAGGAAGGTGAACAAATCTTTATTCTTCCATCGAAAGATAATTAATAATTAAAATCCTATCAATGAGTGAACTGACCCCAAAATCTTGGACGGTTTAAAGAATGGATAACCATAAGGATTGA
>CAZWPP010000074.1:0-4779 GCA_964635335.1 uncultured Erysipelothrix sp.
TTAATGAGTCCGATGGGGATCTTCTTGTTGGTAGAAATATTACTTACGCACAAAAAATCATGGGGAAAGATTCATCAAGCACGAGTCTATTGACTTTTGTCAATACTCTTGAGGATGGTAAAGAGGTCTATTTATTAAGCACTACTGCTAATGTTGGTGATAGTTCACGGGCTTTGAGTAAACGGTTGGTGATTACTAATAGCGAAATTATACAGGGACAACAGGGAGAGTTCTATCAGCCAGATGCAGTATTAGCACTAGATTTAGATGGTACTTTAGCACCTATTACATTTAAATCTGAAAATACACAAGGACCTTTTGTTACTAACCAAGAAATCATTTTTAACAACCAGTATCATGTTTATTCTGGTCCTTTGGTTACCAATAACAAAATTGTTGTTGAAGCCGCTTTGTCCGACTTTTCTAATGCTCGAATTATTACGAGCAGCACGATTAAATTTAAAAGCAATAATACACATAAAGTGCACTCTATCATTATTAAACCTGGTGGTATTATCGATATTCCGATTCCTAATTATGGGACATTTAATATTCAATATATTTTATTACCGCTAAGCTCAAAAGGTAAAGAGTTACAACACTTTTATGGCAATGGTAGTGAAAGTACAATTGCTCGTGATTTTTGGCTAAGTAAGACAACGACAAAAATCCTTTACTATACACCTGTTAACTTCGATCCTTGGGCAACGACTAATACTGACTATACTAATATATTCGGGGCTAATCCTGATGTTGATTCATCAGTGAAGTTTGATTACAGAGATTATTTTAAAGCTGATTTTTATCTTGATAATCTAAACAGTCTAACAACTCCAATTCTTCCAATGGTTAAGTTACCGAGTAAACCTCAGTATTCTGCGACCGATTTAGTATTACCAGAAGTCTTCAAGAATGTAGCCTTTGTGGACGCTAACAACAACCTTAAAGTAACTGAAGTTGACTGGGAGCGCGGACTACGTGTTCTTGATTGGAGTAAGTTTGGTAACAATACCCGTTCGTTTAATTCTATTGACATTAGATCGTATAACAATGCAAATAGCCCTTACCAAATATACATTGGTGATAAAGATGTTACCATTATTACCAAAAAGCTGACATTGACTAACTTTATCCAAGTGGTTGGTACTGGAAAGTTAAAGATTCATGTTATTGGTTCTTCCAATGTAGTCACAGCGAGTGATTTCAATGTAGTGTTAAATGGTTTTTCTGTTCGTGATAATTATTCTTCGCCTGTGATTCATAAACCTTCACGAGTTCAAATGATTGTCTATGAGTCTACGAATGGTTCAGGAGGCGGTTTAACGTTTAAGGTAAATAATGCTGGCAGCGGAAATTTAAACTATCAAGTTGGATTGTCTGTTTTTTCAGAGAATTTAAACCTAAATAATAGAGGTTTTTTTTCTGGGCACTTTATTACAGCAAATGGAACGTCGATTGTCCAAGAAAATTCTGGTTCGTCTGTTTCTTCTCAGTTAATCTACGCGCCTAATGCTGTCGCAAAGTTTAAGGGCGGAAGTTTTAAAGGCGTCTTGGTTGCCAAGACATTTGACTTTGCGAATGCAGGGATTAGCTTCTCATACTCCTCAGACATTGAGAAATCTTTCTTAGAGGAGATTTTGCCTGACTATCTTGAAAAATCAAATACTGGAACGGGTTCTGGTAATTCTGGTACTGGCAGCGGTACTGTGATCCCTGGAATGATTAATCAAGGAGCGACGATTGAGCCTTAGTAAAGTCGTTTTGGTGTAGCTGTCTTTTGAAATTTATTGTGTTCAGTCTATTTTAATAGTATAATCAAATTAGTATTACCTGTTTTCTTGTTTTATTTATAACATACCGTTTATCGTCTACAAAGGGAAAGTCTTGAGTATCAACGTTTTATTGGGGAGAACAAAATGCTGTATCAATCAACAGTCTTACAAGTGTGGTTAACAGTAACTGATAACCTTGCCCTTTCGAAAGGTTTTTGTTCGTGTCTTGAAATGGGGGAATGTCTATGAAAAACTTTACGATTACCGCCATCACTAGTAAAGGTGTCGAGGTTAAAGAAATTGTTTCTGCAGAAACCCCTCAACAGCTTGTACAGATTGTGAAGGGGCGTAACCTTTATTTGGTTGAGTACAAAGAATTGGTGAGTGATAATTCGACCATTTCTAAGTTAAAACTAAAAAGTTTAGTTGTTTTTTGTCGTCAATTGTCGACGATGATTGGTGCTGGTATTCCGATTATTCAAGCTTTAGATATGGTTCAGGATAAAGCGGGGGATGCACGTACCAAGAAAATTTATTCAAATATTTATGAAGAAGTCCAGAAAGGAAATTCATTGTCGGCTGCCATGATGGCTCAAGAAGGTGTATTCCCTTCTTTATTAATTAACATGATTGAGGCTGGTGAATTGGGGGGGACTCTTGATCGCTCTCTAGCACAGATGGCTATCTATTTTGAGAAGGAAAACAAACTGAATAATAAGATTCGTTCAGCGAGTATTTATCCAATGATATTAGGGGTTGTGTCCGTTTTGGTTGTATTGATGTTGGTGACTTTTGTCTTACCGACAATTACGAGCATGTTTGATCCGAAGTTGATGCCTTTGCCTACTAAAATTGTAATGGGGATTAGTGATTTTATTATTGATAATTGGTTGTTGTTGCTTCTTCTGTTAGGGGCAAGTATTATCGGTGGAAAGATGCTACTTAAGGTTGATTCTGTTCGTTATAATGTCGATCGAATGAAATTGAATTTACCGCTTATTGGTAAATTAATCCGAACCATTTATTCGGCTCGAGCTGCTCGTTCGATGGCTTCTCTGTATTCAAGTGGTATCCAGACCCTAGATATGATTGAGACAACTGGTAAAGTATTGAATAATAAGTATCTTGAGGAACAATTCATGGATATCTTGATGGATGTCAGTAAGGGTGGACTTATTTCGAAGGCTGTTGAAAATACAGGTAGTTTTGATCAGATGTTATCGTCGATGATTTATATTGGTGAGGAGTCTGGTGCCTTGGAGGATATTCTGAACAATACAGCAGATTACTTCGATGAAGAGGCTGATTCTGCTACATCGCGTTTAGTGGCTATGGTTGAGCCAGTGATGATTATTGTTTTGGGGTTTATGATAGGTTTTATTGTTGTGTCGATTATTATGCCAATCTTTACAATGTATTCACAAGCTGGAGGTTAAGCCATGTTAGTTGTTGAGTTTAGAAATCATCATATTGTGTTTGTGGAGGGAACGCCCTCAAAACGAAAAGTGACGATAAAAAAGACCCATGAAATTGAGTATAATCCTGAGTGGATTACTCCTTTGGGTGTTGTGCACATTCAAGAAGTTGCGAATCTTATAAGGGAGACGATTGATAGTCAACATTTTTCATCAAAAGGAGATGTTACTTTTTGTTTTAATCAATCCAATAGTATTTTTAGAGAACTAAAGGTTCCTGTTGTTGAAGGAAAAAAACTGAATGTAATGGTTCGCTCGGAGATGATTAATACCTTGAACTTATCTCAGGATTACCTGATTGATTATGTAATTTTGGGGGATGAGGTATCTGTTGAGGGTCATTTTTATAATGTTTTAGCGATTGCTGTAAGTGACGATTATTTTGAATCCTTTATGGAGGTTGCGAAGTATTCTGGCTTAAAGGTAAAGATTGCTGATTTTTCAGTGAATACAATGATTAAAATGACTGAGGCTTCCAATCACTTGAATAGTCATTGTATTACGATTGTGTTGACAATTTCGAAGGAACATTTAAGGATGTATCTTTTTAATGGTTTGGATTATGTGTTTACTCGAAGTGTTATTTTAAGTAGTGATCACTTTGAAAAAGATGTTGGATAACTTAACTCGAATGATTCAGTTTATGTATTCTCGTCTTGATAATGATGCAGATAAACAAATTGTTTTAACTGGAAGTGATTATTTGTTTGAGACCATTGCTGCTTCGATTGAACAAAATCTGGGGGTTCGATGTGTTCCTTATGAAATTCCTGATTTAGTTACTAATGCGAGTGATAAGTCGCTTCATCCGTATATTAGTTCTATTGGTGCACTTATTAGGAGGGATAAATAATGAATCGTAAAGATATTAACTTTGTTGAGTTGTACCGGTTGCAATCGAAAACTCAGCGTGAAAACAATACTCCTGGAAAAATCTACTTGGTATTTTTTTTAGTAACTACCCTATTGTTGAGTGCATTTTCGATTAAGCTACTGATTGATCAAAATCTGTTGAAATCTCAAGTGGATGAGCTTCAACAATACGTGAGTAATCCGGTGCGCCAAAACAAACTTTCTGAAATTAATAAGCTTCAAAGTGATTTGGCGAGCTTGAAAGAGATGAATGGTGAGCTTTCTAATTTGACAACGATTATGGCGATGATCCCTCGTTTTGATCGAGACATCATGAATATTCTTTCGTTAAATAAACCGAGTGATACCAAGATTACAAATGTTAGTTATGATGGCGAATGGGTTGTTGTTTCAATAATTGCTGATCATGTGGTTTCGATGTCTAACTATGTTTTAGCACTTAAACGTTCAGAAATGTTTGAAGATGTTTATTATTCTGGTTACAGTATATCGGGTGACAAATATAGCAGTGTCATTTATGTGGCTCTAAAGGGAAACGAGGTGACAAATAATGAATAAATTTTCGAAACGGGAACAATTCTTGCTTTTAGTTTTAGGGTTTATCGTTATTTTTGTTCTTTTCTATGTATTAATTTGGACACCTACACAGTCTTCTAAAC
>CAZWPP010000075.1:0-4605 GCA_964635335.1 uncultured Erysipelothrix sp.
TCTTCTTGTTCAAACAATAGATGAACCTCATAAAGTCCATTCTCTTTTAGATAAATCTCACTCTCAATGATGTAAGTAAAATCTTCACCAAAAGTCACTTCATTCTCAAGAACAACACAATCATGGAAAATGACCTGATCATTGAACTGCTTATCTGAGTAAGGAAAGTCATCTCGACTAATCTTGAGTATACCCTTACCATTCACAACTTCAAATCCAGTAACTTCATCTAAATTGTGAGTTAAATTCTCCGTAATAATTGGGGAAATAGAATCCACTTCTGTCTCAAGATGTTTTGAAATTCTATTCTCAAAGACTTCAACTTCTTTTTCAGTTTCCGCATCAAACGCTTCAATATCAACCTTTAAAGATTTAGGAACATAGTTTAATACAAGAAGACGAGAATCAACTTTATCAATTAAAAACTGTGGATACAAATCATTGATGTGTTCTAATTGATTTCTAAAGGATTCATCATACTCTTTTGATAAGTCATCAATCTCTAATACTTTAGGCTCTTCATCTTCAATATAATCTTCTTTGAAGTTATCCAATATTTCTTGTTTTTCTTCAACAGATAATTCTTCATTATCACGATCAATCATGTCTATTAGTAAATCAAGACTACTGTTTTCATTTTCAAAGGATTCAATCATCTCATTAATATACTGTAACTTGTTCTCTTCAATAAGTCGATTAATAAACTCTTCACTTATTTGGTGATCCTCAATATACTCCAAATCCTCACTCAAAAAACGTTTACTAATTAAATCATAATATTCTTTTGTAAAAACCTTCATGCAGTTTCTCCATTCTTTTCAACAACAATATCTGAACATTCAACAGTCAAATAACGATAGTCATTGACTTCATTGAACATCATATGCACCTCAAAGTCATTATTCTCAAGACGATAAAGTTCACGATAAACAAAGAAAACATCTTCCTCACACTCTAGTTCATTCTCAAGAATCTTCGCATTCTTAAAGATAACTTTAATGTCTTCATCATCCTCAGTATGCAGCAATAGGATATAATCAGATTCATCCTCAAAGACATCCACTAGTAATGCATCATGGAAATCAAAGGATTCATAAATCTCCATTGGAATATCCTGAACAGAAAGTTCTTCACCTGCTTTATGATTCAATAGCTCCATTTGTTCCTTAAGCTCTTCATCACGCTTTTCTAACTCATCAAACACTTTCTTAGGAACAGTAGACAACGCCAAAAACTCAGGTCTAACTTCATCCATAACAAATCCAGGATAAAAGTCAGGAATAGCATCCAACACCATCTTAAAATCTTCTCTAAAATATTGGCGAGACAATTCTTCATCAAATTCACCTCTCGCTAGATAATCCTTCATGTCTTGATCATAATGTCTCTTTACTTGACTCAAGTACATCTCTTTCTCTTCAAGAGAAATCTCATTGGAATCAAACATTTCATTAATCAAACTAATCTCAAAATCTAAGTTCGGCATCGTATCAAAAACTTCTCTATCTTCAACAACTCGTTCATCTTCTTGAGACTGAATATAGTCCAAAACATCCTGATCACTATACTCTTTGTCCTCAATTACTTTAAGTCCATCTGATAAATCCATCTGAGCAAGTAACGCCTGCCATTCTTTCGTATAATGTTTCATTTTATTATCCTCCAACATTATTATTCTATCTTTTCTTAAATCAATCCTACCACAATTCGTATACGATTAATATTAAAGTTCACCCAAACTCACTGTTTTATTAAACAAACTATGATGAATCAAACCATTAAAACCATCCATCACAATAATCTTAAACAACACCGTCAACCGTTCCTTATCAATCCCTCTGTTCTTAAACACCTCTTGATACATCGACAACATACCTGTCACTGTGTAATTCGCAATAAACACCGCAGAATCCTTATCCACAAGACCCGAATCCTCTAGATATGATCTCAAACGACGTTTAAACGACTCACCAATCTTATCAACCAAACGAAAACTATGTTTGTTCAAAACCAGTTGTGAATAGAACTCATAATTTTCATCAATGATATGATTTAGTCCGTCAAAGAAGATTTCAGGATTCGCCAATAAATCATTGACCATGTACTTACTCAAAAACTGTTCAAAAGCTAATACCATTGCCTCTTCAATTTCTTCAATCAACTCATGAATATTCAAATAATGATTATAAAATGTCTTACGATTAATATTCGCCTCATTACAAATATCCGTAATCGTAATCTGCGAAATATCCAACTGATCCAATAACACAATAAACGCTTGCCGAATTGCTAGCTTTGTCCTTAAAACTCTACGATCTTGTTTCATCTTCCCCATCCTTCGTACATAATCAACAAATAACACCAAACTTGTCCATCCATTTAATTACTCAGTTGTATTATAATATACACATGAGTAACAATCAATTTGAAAGGAACACCCTATGAAAAAACCAATCGAAGTTTGGGTCTGTAGTAATTCAGCAATCGACTACATCACTCACTCCCCTGATATTAAAGTTTTGAGATCAACCATAAAATTTCAATCATCACCAGAAGTCTATAACGATTACATCGACATGGACTCCGACACATTCTATAAACACTTAGAAGAGTTCCCAGAAGACATACCAAAAACTGCCTATATATCAATAGGAAAAGTCGAAGAACTCGTCGAAGAAGCTTTAGCGCGCCAAACCAAAGATGTCATCGTAATCTTGATATCCTCCGACTTAAGTGGACTCTACAACTTCTTTGAACACTACGCAACCACAGTAAAAGATAGAGGCATCAATCTTCATGTTTTCGACTCAAAAACTCTCGTTTTTGGTGAAACCTTTATGGCACTTGCTGCAACGAACATGATTGAAATGGGTTGTGATGTTGAAGAGATCTTAGAAGTCCTACAAGTCGTCAAAGAAAACAACACCCTCACCTTTGCGGTTGACTCCTTAAAATACTTAGTCGTCAACGGTCGACTTTCAAAATCATCAGCCATGGTCGGAAATCTACTCAAGATGAAACCACTCTTAGAACTCAACGAAGGAAAAGTAGTCGCACTCGAACGCATTCGAACAACCAAAATGGCCATCAACCGCATGATCGAACACTACTTGGAACACACCAACAATAAAGATGTTTTTACCTACATTACCCATGCCATTAATCTAGAAGAAGCCAACCGAGTAAAACAAGTAATCCTAGATAAATATCCAAATCGTCAAGTAGTCATTTGCCCACTCTCACCAGTTGTAGGAGCACACGCAGGACCCAAAGCCATCGGAATAGGAACCATTGACATTACCAAACTAGCAAACTTCAACCAAGACTATTTCAAAATAAGCGAATAACCAAGTGGATATCCTAGGATATCCTTTTTTTAACCACCAAATATACACCTCAATAACCAAAGACTATGCTAAAATACAACTAACAGGAGGACATAACCATGACCAACTTTCGACTCTCAACAGCAAGATCCAACGATACCCGCATCCACCAAAAAATTGATACCCTACTTCAACAAGAAAACATCAAAAAAGACAACAATCTCGATTACACGTGCTACATGATCAACGATGACTACGAAGTAGTCGCAACAGGAAGCCTCTTTGGTAATACCCTGCGTTGTCTAGCCGTCAACAATAAATATCAAGGAGAAGGACTCCTCAATCAAATTGTCACACACCTCATGTCCGTTCAATATGAACGTGGAAACACTCATCTTTTCGTCTACACAAAAATAGACTCCGCAAAGTTCTTCGAAAGCCTTGGCTTCTATACCATCACTAAAATCGACCAACAACTCGTCTTCATGGAAAACAAACGAACTGGATTTACTGATTATCTCAATCAACTAAAACAAGAAACCCCAGTTCACTATCTTAACAAAGAGAAACGCAACGCAGCCATCGTCATGAACGCCAACCCCTTCACTCTAGGACATCTTTATCTACTCGAAACAGCCAGTAAAGCTTGTGACTGCCTACACCTCTTCGTTGTCAGTGAAGATGCCAGCCTAGTGCCCTTTGAAACCCGCAAGAAACTCATCATCGAAGGCAGTAAACACCTCACTAATATCATCTATCATGATTCTGGATCCTATATTATTAGCAGTTCCACCTTCCCAAGTTACTTTCAAAAAGATGAAGAATCCGTTATCAAAGGACACGCCTTATTGGATCTATCCATCTTCAAAGACATTTCAGCAACCCTCGCAATAAACGTTCGCTACGTTGGCAACGAACCAACAAGCTTTGTTACCAATCTCTACAACCAAATCATGGCAACTGAACTTCCCAAAGCAAACATTGAGTGCATCATCATCGAACGCAAAGAAATCAACAAGAGAGCTATCAGTGCTTCCATAGTAAGACAAGCCATCAAAGACAATAATCTTGAACTTTTACTTGAACTAGTTCCACAATCAACTTATGATTTCTTTATGAGCGATGAAGCTAAACCCATCATTGAGAAAATTCAAAACGAAGACGATGTCTTACATTACTAATAAAAGACAACAGTTTACAAGAAAACAATCAAAGAAATAAAATGGCTCTTTAAGGGAGTTGTAGAAAAATAGGTGTTAGCTATAAAGAAGTTGTAGAT
>CAZWPP010000076.1:0-4527 GCA_964635335.1 uncultured Erysipelothrix sp.
ATGCTGAAGAATACCTTGGTGAAAAAGTAACAAGAGCGGTCATTACTGTTCCTGCTTATTTTAATGATGCACAACGTCAAGCAACTAAAGATGCAGGGAAGATTGCTGGGTTAGAAGTAGAGAGAATTATTAATGAGCCAACTGCTGCAGCTCTGGCTTTTGGTATCGATAAAGACCAAACAAAAGAAGAAAAAATCTTAGTCTTTGACTTAGGTGGTGGTACTTTTGACGTCAGTATTCTTGAGTTAGCAGATGGTACTTTTGAAGTGCTTTCGACTGCTGGAGATAACCGATTAGGTGGAGATGATTTCGATGCGATTGTTGCTGATTATCTTGTAACCGAGTTTAAGAAAACGAGTGGTGTTGACTTAAGCAAAGATTCAATGGCAATGCAACGTTTAAGAGAAGCATCCGAAAAAGCGAAAAAAGATTTATCAAGTTTAGTTCAAACTCAAATTAGTTTACCATTTATTTCAGCTAATGAATCAGGGCCATTGCATTTAGATGTGACATTAACGCGTGCTAAGTTTGATCAAATGACTAAGCATTTAGTAGATCGTACTTTAGGACCAGTGAGACAAGCACTCAAAGATGCTGGATTAACAAAAAATGATATTCACCAAGTCATTTTAGTTGGTGGATCAACACGAATGCTATCAATTCAAGAACTTGTTAAAAATGAATTAGGTAAAGAACCAAACAAATCAGTAAACCCAGACGAAGTTGTTGCGATGGGTGCAGCAATCCAAGGGGGAGTTATTACTCAAGATGTTAAAGGAATCTTGTTACTAGACGTTACCCCTCTATCTCTAGGTATTGAAACACTCGGTGGAGTCATGACGACTTTAATCACTAGAAATACAACGATTCCTACTTCTAAATCACAAGTGTTCTCTACAGCAGCTGATAATCAACCAGCAGTAGACATTCATGTGTTACAAGGAGAACGTCCGATGGCACAAGATAACAAGACATTAGGTATGTTCAAGCTTGATGGAATTTCACCTGCACGTCGGGGTATTCCTCAAATTGAAGTGACATTTGACATTGACGTCAATGGTATTGTTCATGTCAGTGCTTTAGACAAAGGAACTAACAAGAAACAATCAATTACCATTTCGAACAGTTCAGGCTTAAGTGAAGAAGAAATTGAAAAAATGGTTCGTGATGCGGAACTTAATAAAGAAGCTGACGAAAAACGCAAAGAAGAAGTTGAGCTTAAAAACAAGGCAGAACAATTCATTAATCAAATTGATGAATCTCTCAATGATGAGAATGCGAAAGTTGATCAAGCACAAAAAGATGAAGTTAAGAAGCTTCGTGATGAATTACAACAAGCAATTGATAACAATGATTTAGATACATTAAGAACCAAGTTGGATGCTTTAGAAAAAGCAGCACAAGCGATGTCTGAACAAATGTATCAACAAGAACCTTTCCAATCAGAAGAACCACAAGCATCACAACCTAAAAACGATGATGTAGTGGATGCGGATTTCACTGAAAAGAACTAATAAATTTTAAAAGTAGGAGGTTTTTGTGGCAGATAAAAGAGATTATTATGATGTGCTAGGCGTCAATAAGAGTGCATCTGAGGATGAGATTAAGAAGGCGTATCGAAAGCTTGCTAAGAAGTTCCATCCTGATGTTAATAAAGAAGCAGATGCTGAGAAAAAGTTTAAGGAAGTACAAGAAGCCTATGACGTTTTAAGTGATGCCAAAAAACGCCAAACTTATGATCAATTTGGCCATGCTGGAATGGATGGTGCTGCTGGTTTTGGTGGTGCTGGAGGTTTTGGTGGATTTGGTCAAGGTGGATTTGGAGGATTTGAAGACATCTTTGAATCATTCTTTGGTGGCGGAGGATCTAGAGGATTTTCTTCACAACAACGAACAGGTCCACAAAAAGGGAATGACTCGTTCATGAGAATGAAAGTCACCTTCATGGAAGCGATGCATGGAGTTAAAAAAACTGTTAATTTAACGGTGGATGAACCTTGTAAACACTGTCATGGCACAGGAGCAGAGTCAAAAGAAGACGTTAAAACATGTAGCACCTGTAACGGAAGAGGTAAGGTTTTAACGCAACAACAAACAATGTTTGGTGTGTTTCAAACTGAAACAGTCTGTCCAACCTGTCATGGGACTGGTCAAGAAATAACCAAGAAATGTCACGTATGTCATGGTGAGGGTCACGAAACTAAACGGGTAGCTGTTGATGTCACTGTTCCTAAAGGAATTCAAAGTGGACAACAATTAAGAGTAGCTGGAAAAGGGGAAAAGGGACGCAATGGTGGTCCTAATGGAGATCTTTACATCGAACTTGTTGTTGAAAATCACAACACCTTTGTTCGTGAAGGAAATACGATTTATATTACCATACCAATTTCAGTAGTTGAGGCTACACTTGGAACTAAGGTTGATGTACCAACTGTTCATGGAGATGTCACATTGACAATTCCAGAAGGAACACAACCAGGGACTAAATTAAAACTAAAAGGCAAAGGAGCTCCTATTTTGAACTCAAACAATGTAGGTGACCAAATCGTTGAAGTTAAAGTTGAAATTGATAGTTCTTTAAGTAGTGAAGAACGTCGATTGTATGAACAATTACGCGACACTCCAAAGAAAAAAGAATCGCCATTTGATAAATTCAAACGTGCTTTTAGAAGATAGTAATCAAAGCTATCTTCTTTTTTTATTGTATACTTAAGTTGGAGGATAAATTATGAAAGAACTTCAAATTCACTTAAACCTTTCATCATCAACTGAAAGTTATGAAATAAAAGATGCATTAAATATCGTACTCCTTGACATTAAACATGATTTACTTGAGAAACAGATTAAAACAAACCTTACAATAAAACACTCGGATGCATTCTCATTAACTTTAAACAATGAATCCATCAATTTCATGTGTGAGTGTCAAGACAATGAAAAAGATTGTCACTGCTCAATTGAAGAAATAATTCGTAGACAAATTTTTAAACAACTTGGTATTTTTGGTGTGTGTGGCTGTGGTGAAAACTGTGGTTGCCACTAAGAAAAATGACTTCTTTACAATTAATAAAACAAAGAATAAAGAGCTTGATGAATTAGTTAACTGCTCTTTTTTAGCTTTTCATAATAATCAAAGTGAACTATATCTAGCTAATTATAACGATGACGAGTGGTATCAAAAACAATTAAATCAACAAAATCTATATTCAATCTATCGTAAAAAGCAATTGGTTGGTGGTATTGTTTTAAGAAGAAATTTACAGAGTCTTGTTATCGATCGGTTGTTTATTCATCCAAATTTTCAAAACAAAGATTATGAAATGAAGGTCATAAAACAAGTTGAGAAAATGTTTGCCGATGTCAACAGTTTTGAGGTGTATGCACCACTATGGAATCACAGAACCAACCATTTGTATCAACAACTTAACTATCGAACCATAAAGATTGAAGATGATGTAGCGTATTTCCGTAAAGATATTTATTCAAAACGTTTTTTTAAAGGGAATCAATTCATTGTCCTACCTGAAGATACCATTTTAAAGGAGTTAGTTAATCTAATAAATTCTAGTAATCGTCAAGTATTAGTTAAATGGTCTTTTCTCTTAATTGATGAGTTATTACAAGAAGATAAATTTGACGCTGGTGTTTTCGAATGTGTGTCATCAGCAAAACAATGGGCACAAGGTGACATCAAAATGAAAGAAACGAAAAAGTTGATACTACTCAGTCACCAACAAGCAAGAAAACAAAACAATCTATTAATTGCGGCTATTGCTCAAGGATGCAGTGTCGTGCATACACAGAAACACGCTCTCGGTTTTGTCCTATATGAACTTTCTTGGATCTATAAAAATATGAGCTATCCAGAAGTTATAGACAAAATAGAACATTACAAACAAACATTACAACAAATTAAAGAAAATCATATTGACAATCATGGAAAGTGGGCATCATTCTTAAGAATTTAGCACTTAAAGGTTGACAGTGCTAACAAGAATGGTATAATAATAGCAAATAGATGTGACAAGTGTCACCTTTATTTTAGCGAAGTATTAGCACTATTACACTACGAGTGCTAAAGGAGGGAAATATGAATATTGAACAATTTACGCAAAAAGCTCAAGAAGCGATAATGGAGTCTGTTAATTTAGCGATGACTTTAAATCATCCAACAGTTGATCCTGAACATGTGCTTGTTTCATTGATGAATACAGATAGTCTTGATAGTTTATTTGATACACTGAAACAGAAAAAGCAAGAACATCACGATTATTTATCGAATATATTACATCAAAAAGCAAGAACATCGAATAAATCGCAACCAAACATTTCACAAAATACCAATTCAGGTTTTGAAAAAGCGCACATCGTTGCTAACGAAAATAGAGATTCATACATTAGTTCAGATAGTTTATATGTTGGATTAACAAGTGTACTACAAAGCTACATGAATCATTTTGGTATGAAGTATCAACAGCTACTTAATGCTATTAAAACAGTACGAAACGGAACAGTCATCGATTCACC
>CAZWPP010000077.1:0-4418 GCA_964635335.1 uncultured Erysipelothrix sp.
TTGAGAACTTAAGGTTCTTCCCATCCATTGTTTTATGGGGTCTCTTTAACGAAGGTTGGGGACAGTTCGATGCACTTGCTGCAGCAAACAAAGCACGAACGCAAGATCCAACCCGTTGGATTGATCACGCATCCGGTTGGTTTGATCAAAAAGGTTTTGATTTTAAATCCATCCACACTTACTTTAAACCAATCAAACTGAAAGCAGACCATCGCATGCTAATTCTGTCTGAATTCGGAGGGTATTCTCATCCTGTCAAAAATCATCATGGTAAAAAAGTATTTGGCTACCGAAAATACCAAAATTTAGAAGAGTATCAACAAGCTGTACTCAACTTATACGACAAAGAAATTCTTCCCAATAGGCATCTCTTATCAGCTAGCTGTTACACTCAGCTATCTGATGTTCAAGAGGAAGTAAATGGCATAGTGACCTATGATCGTGAAGTCATTAAATGGGATAAAACTGTTTTAAAAGAACTTAATCAAAAACTAATCAAATAAAAAGTAGTCTACTGTGGACTACTTTTTAGCAATGATAAACTTCTTCAATCGAATGCCGACAAACAAAAGGTTCGTTTTGTGGCACAGTTCATTGATTGGTTTTGAAAGAAACTTACTTATTGTCACCACATTGGTATACTCTAAAAACTAATCAAAGGCATTAGCATAATTCATCGCATCCAAACACCAACCACACAGTCTAGTTTCACAAGAACAACTCCTCAAAGTGTTTGTAAAACACCTAAGTTGCACCTAAAAAAGCTTTCTAGATATTAATCCAGAAAGCTATATTCTTTACCATCAATTTTGTACTTCAATATTTTTTCTAAATTCACACTCGACATAGAATGATACAAACGATCAGGAATCTCTGCATCTATCTGAGACAAAGTATTTAGAATACCTCTGGCTTTCTTTCGGTCACCTAGGTTCATTTCATGTTGTTCACTCATACGACAAGCACACTTCAAAAACTCTAATTCATTGGCTTTGGAAAAACTAATAATATCCTTTTCATGAGTTAAGATAAAAGGGCGAATCAAACTCATTCCCTCATAATTTTTACTTTTTAATGAAGGCATCATTGTCGAAATATTTCCTTTGAAAAACATATTCATAACGATAGTTTCTAAAGCATCATCATAATGATGCCCTAACGCTATTTTATTGCAACCAAGCTCTTTAGCTTTAACATACAAGTGTCCCCGACGCTTTCGAGCACAAGCATAACAAGCCTTTTTCATCTGGGAGGATTCCTCAAAAATATCGGTATTAAAAATATGTAAATCAAGCTCAAGTCGCTGAGCATTTTTCAAAATTAATTCTCTGTTTATAGAAGAATAGCCAGGATCCATCACAAGATAAGTCACATCAAATTGAATCGATTGATGCTTTTGTAACTCTTTAAACAAAAGGGCCATAATCATAGAATCTTTACCACCAGATACACAAACAGCAATGTGATCACCATTTTCAATCAATTGATAGTTGTTAATCGCACCAAAAAAAGGAGACCAAAGTTTCTTACGATATGTTGTCATCAGACTATGCTGGATTTCTTTATAATTTTTCATACGTTTTGTATTATAACATAAATCGGGTTTTAACCATAAAAATTATAACTAATTTATGATTGAAGATTACCCAAAGTATCATTAAAGGTGAAGACAAAGGGGACTTTAGTTAAACTACAAATAGACAAAAAGAATATAAAATCATTAGGTAATCAGATACTGACCAAGTTAATGAAAATGAGACTGAGAAATTACTCAATAATACCTTACTCTAAGGCAGACCAAAAAAGCACTTCACAATTAAGAAGTGCTTTTCAATTATCCTTGATACCCTAAGATTCTTAAAAAATGAGGCATCTGTTGTCTCCACCAGATCCAATCATGAGAAACATCATCCCCCCAATAATCAAACAACGCATTAATTTGTTTGAAACTAAAAGCCTCTTAAAGCATTCTTTGATCTTTGATACTCGCATCCTCAAAATCACCCATTCCCACACAAATAATTTAACAATTATTTCTATAATGATCGATAAACTAAGAATCATTCATTTGCAACAAGTAATCCACAGGACTATTTTCATAGACTCTTTGGTTTCCATAATACTCACCAGTAAAGAAACGAGCATCATAAATATCACTCAGAGCAATCGTTTGATCAAACACATCGGGGTGTTTGAGTGAGAAGCTCACCGCATGGAAAGCACCCATCGAACAACCTGTGGCAATAAAAGAATCAAATCGACCGCTGTTATGCTTAACAAAAGGAACAAATTCAGAAATCAAGTATTCTTCAAAACAATGAGCCATCCATAAACAAAGATTCAAATTGGGATTGTAAGATAACCAAGACTCTGCATCTATAGAGTCAATTGTGTAAACTTGTAATTTTCCCTTTTCGATGAAAGAAGAAATTGCATCAATCATTCAAAAGTCTTCATCTTCATAAAATCGTCCACCACTCGTAGGAAACACCACCATAACTTTACCAGTATGACCATAGTGCTTCATTTCCATTTCCCGATTCAAATGACCACTATAGTGTTTAAAATATTCTACATTCATTGTTTTAACTCCATAATATACCGAATAATTGGTTTCGCTTCTTCAAGAGTGCGAGTCTTTAATACAAAAGCAAAATTACCCATGTTGTCACTAAATGCAAATGGAACTTTAGCTGCCATCTTAACATGAATACCATACTTATGTTGAATTTCATCAACAGAATGCTTGTAGGCAATCTTGTCATATCTAGCGACATAAGAGGTGAAATACTCATTAGTAGGTTTTGAATAAAACTTATTCTCCATCACAATGTTGGCATATTCAGCAAACAAATCGATGTCATTCGCAAAATTCATGGCATCAATACAAAGTCCTCCAGGTGGGCGATAGTTAATCTCTAGTCCATATAAGTGGCATTCACCTTAAAGAATTTTATGTGAAAGAACCGCTCCTTGACCCCAAATGCTTTGATTGCTTTTCGACCAATCTTTCCAATTCTTTAGGAATTGTTGGTTCTAACCGTAATACCATTTCAACATTGTTATTTCTGATATCAAGGGTTGTATAATCATAAACCAAATGAGAAGTGTATACGATTTTACCATTTTGATTAGTTAATCCATCAAAAGTCTCAATGGTTTGATCCAAGAACTCCACCATATTATAATCATATTCTCTACGATTAGGATATTTAGCAACCAAATCGTCCTCATATCAAAACGATAGGTATCAGCCACTCCAACGCCATTGTCAGGCTTAACAATAACAGGATAACCTAATTCTCTCGCTAGCGTGATGGCTCCTCTAAGTCACTAAAAACACGACCTTTTGCGACAGCAATCCCACACTTACGAAATACTTCCTTCATTTTCGACTTATATTTAACCTTCTCCATGTCCTTGTTCTTAAAACCAATAATGTTAAACTCCGTTCTCAAATGAGCATCTTGCATCAACCAAAATTCACTATGAGACTCAAGACAATCAATCTTTTTTTGCTTATAGGTTAGAAAAGCTCAGCCCAAAACATTTCCTCATAATTCTCCATGGTTGAAATAAGGTAATCCTCATTTAAGATTTCTTTCAATGTTTTGGACAAAAGGTAATAGGGTTTATCACCAATACCAAACACATTCGCACCTTTTTGTTTCATTCGGACGATAAAAGGTTCATAATTCTCCGGAAAATGAGGAGAAATAAATAGGATATTCATCAAAAACCCCTCATTTTTAGTAATTATATCAACAATTCTGAAAACAAAAATGGTTGTTTCAATTAAATATAGTGATGAAACCAAGATTTAGGCTTAAGAGACAAGTCGATAGCATAATTCAAGTAAACAGCATGAAAAAATGTCACTCCACTCAACAGATCAAGTGTTCTGAATAATCATTTCTGATTCGAAGCCAATTTCAAAGTCTCCATCAACATCCTTAGTAACTATGGTCAAACCCTACACAAAAAAAGCTGATTCATTTCTGAACCAGCTTCCGATTAATCAATTGCTTTTAACCAATTAATAAGCAGTAAACGACCACCAACTATAGGTGCCATCGTGATAGTTCACAACAGTAGCTCTTGTAGCGCTAGCATCTAATAGTTCTCTGTTGTGAGGAGCTGAGTTTTGCCATGCAGTTACAACTCTAGAACAAAAAGAGTACCCTCTAGCAATGTTAGCATTAAAACCACCAGGAACATGGGATGCCCAAATATCTTTGGTTTCATACCATTTTAAAGTTACCTGTACCATTTGAGAACGTGCTTTCGCTAAGTCATTCTCAGGTCCCATGACCAACGCATTGTATCCTTTAGAAACACGATAACTGTTAATTAATTGTAACGCTTCAATGGCTGCTGACGTATTAAACGTTCCATTAGTAGGAACAGTCTCAACAACC
>CAZWPP010000078.1:0-4226 GCA_964635335.1 uncultured Erysipelothrix sp.
CCACTGCCGTTTGAATCCAACGAAATCCTGTCGAAACCAAGACATCCCCATTGGTTTAGATATTATACCATAATGACTTAAAAAATGTATGAGATTGCTTTATCGAAGTTTTAATTCTGCAGGAAAATTAATCTCTTTAATGTTGTTAGTCTCAGAAAAAGTCAATCGGAGTGATAAAAGATTAACTCCCATTCGCTTCAACACAACCATCCCTTTATCGAAATTAAACTCAATCGCTTCAAGTTCATTGCCATCGCTGATATAAAACTCAACCTCACCAACAACAAAATCTTTATAAGCATCAAGCGAAGGTAAATCATTGGTCATGTCAGTTATAGGAAATCGATTCAATATTTTCTCGACAAGAGCAATCGTTAAATCTGCACCTATCTTTGTTGTAGGTTTTTCACGATAAACAAGAGCAGTCGCTTCATCCGAGACAATCGTCGTGTCTTCAGTCACTAGTTTAAGAAAATCATCCATCAAAACAAAATTTGGATACGACTGTAAATCATGACTAAATTCATCCACTGAATAGTTCAACTTAATAAAGGGGGTATTCTCTTTCTTCTGAGTATACACATCAAATCCACCATCGTTTTCCATGATAAATTGATGAATGGATTCACTATCTACCTTATCTTTTTGAACTTTACTAAGGGTATTATCAGAAAAGCTCTCAAAAGGAGTTCTTTTCATTTTAGCAATACTGGTATAACTGTAAGTGGTCGGTTCTTGTTTATCATCAAACTCAATCATCAAATCAGTCTGAAGTTGAACACTCGACACGGCACTAAACTTATTCTTCATAGTAAAAAGTCGATCTAATTGTTCTTTGTTGTTCTTCTTCTCAGATTTACTACAACTCGCCAACAAAAATAGACTCAAGAATATTATTAATAAGAAGGTAAAACGCTTCATAATCTACACCTCAAGCTAACAATACCATAAATAATAATAAATTAAGTGACAATTTAGTAAGATTATCCTATTCATTTAATTGAAAGTTACTTTGATATTCTGTATAATTCATCTGTTAAAGGGAGTAAAGGCCAAACTGGTTCAAAATTCGTCAACACGGTTAACCACCCGGATTTTGATTAAACTTGAGACTTTATCGGAAGATAAAGCTTTTTTTATAATCAAAAGCTAAAGGAGAAGAAATGAAAGAACAGACAAAATGGTTCAACGAACCACTCGAAACGATCTTAGGATCTCACAACCTACAGGAAGGTCTCACGTCTTTACAAGCCCAACAGCTGTTAGAAGAAAAAGGGTACAACAAGTTAACAGAACTAAAAAAGAAACCTTTTCTAATTAAATTCTTAAACCAATTCAAAGATGTCATGACCATCATCTTAATCGTCGCAGCCTTCATATCCGGAGTGCTCCTACAAGAATGGGTCGATGCTATCATCATCTTAGCCATTGTAATTCTAAACGCATTCTTAGGACTCTACCAAGAAGGAAAAGCAGAAAACGCACTAGAAGCTCTTCAAAAACTAGCAGCACCAACCTCTAAAGTAATACGAGATGGACAAGAAGTATCCATTCCATCTGAAAAACTCGTTCCAGGAGACATCATCGTTTTAGAAGCTGGCGACTTAGTCAATGCTGATGTTCGTCTACTTCAAACCAGCTCACTTAAAATTGAAGAAGCATCCCTCACTGGAGAAAGTGTCCCATCTGAAAAAGACGCAACAGTCTTAGTTGATGATAACGCACCACTCGGAGATCGAGTAAACATGGCATACTCCAGTGGAAATGTCACTTATGGACGTGGAATCGGGGTAGTAAGCGCAACCGGAATGCACACAGAAGTTGGACGCATCGCCACAATCTTAAACGAAACAAAGAATGAACAAACACCTCTTCAAAAACAATTAAATGGATTAGGCAAAATTCTAGGAGTCGTTGCGATTGTTGCATGTATCGGTATCTTCTTTATTGGGTACCTAAACGGAAGAGACCCAGTCGAAATGTTTATGACCTCAGTATCACTGGCAGTCGCAGTCATTCCAGAATCACTCATGACAGTATCAACCATCGTCTTATCGATGGGAGTCCAACGCTTAGTTGAAAAAAACGCAATTATTCGTACCCTTCCATCTGTTGAAACATTAGGATCAACAACTGTTATCTGTTCTGACAAAACCGGAACACTGACACAAAATAAGATGACTGTTGTCGAACACTGGCTCAATAATAAAGACGAACTCAAAGATCAATTAGCACTTGGTTTATTCTTATGCAATGACTCTCGTTACAATGCTGAAGGGAACTGGGTCGGAGATCCAACCGAAACAGCAATGTCTGAATGGGCAGTCACCAATGGTATCGATTACCAAGAAGCGATGAAAGCTTATAAACGAATTGCGGAAGTTCCATTCGAATCAGGACGTAAACGGATGACTACCGTCAATCAAGTGGGTGATAAACTCATTGCCTTTGTTAAAGGGGGAGTCGATGAAGTCCTTAAAGTCACCACTCGTTATGGTTTAGATGGGGAAGTAAGAACCATTACCCAACAAGATATTGACGCAATTCAACATGAAAATAGACGCATGGGTGAACAAGCCCTACGTGTTCTTGCTTTAGCCTATAAAGAAGTCAGTCACCCAGTGAAAGATGGTGACCTCAAATTAGAATCAGACTTAATCTTCGCTGGTTTAGTCGGAATGATTGACCCAGCACGACCAGAAGTTACTCAAGCCATTCTAGAATGTAAAGATGCAGGAATACGTGCCGTCATGATTACTGGTGACCACGCAACCACTGCAGCCGCAATCGGAAGAGAAATTGGGTTACTTGAAGATCATCACAAAGTCATAACCGGGGTAGAACTTGACCAAATGAGTGATGATGATCTTTACAATGAAGTTGAAAGTATTGGGGTTTATGCCCGCGTTTCACCAGAACACAAAATGAGAATTATTGACGCATGGAAAAAACATGACAACATCGTCGCTATGACAGGAGATGGAGTTAACGATGCACCTGCTCTTAAGAAAGCAGATATTGGTGCAGCCATGGGAATTGTTGGTACTGAAGTTGCGAAAAGCGCATCAGACATGATCTTAACAGACGATAACTTTGCGACAGTCGTTAATGCTGTTGAAGAAGGCCGTCGAATTCGTGATAACATCAAAAAAGCGATTAGTTATTTATTATCATGTAACATGGGAGAACTCTTTGCGTTGTTACTAGCAACACTTCTCAATTGGGAAATGCCACTGATTGCCATCCATATTTTATGGATTAACCTTGTAACAGACTCTCTACCAGCATTAGCACTAGGAGTAGACCCAGCCGAAGCTGGAATTATGGACAGAGCACCTGATCGTAACCACACACTCTTCACCAAACCAATGGCTTGGCGAGTTCTCTACCAAGGAATTATGATTGGGGTTCTTACAACACTAGGTTACATGATAGGACAAGGCTGGTTATTTGGACTTGACGGAAGTTTAGAACAAGGAAGAACCATGGCTTTTGCGGTCTTAGGATTCTCTCAATTAGTACATTCTCTTAATATCCATTCACCACATCAGTCAGTCTTTAAAACTATGTTTAAAAACAAATCACTGTTACAAGCAATTGCTATCAATATGTTAATGATGCTGGTTGTCTTGTTGGTTCCACAAATTCAAAACATCTTTAGTTTAGTAACACTTAACGCAACCCAATGGTTATCCATTGCTTTACTCGCAATGGTTCCATGGCCAATTGTAGAAATATTTAAAGTATTAAAACTTAATGGAAGAGACTAAGACCTCCGGGTCTTTTTCTTTTGTTTCATCGTGCTAACTTTCTCTTGATAAAAATTAAACAAAGACTTATAATAATGTTGGAAAAGAGGTGCCTATGTTAACACGACTCACACCCTCCATTGAAGACTACCTCCAAACCATCTACCGCTTAGACAGAGGGCAAGGAGTTCGATCAGTGGACGTCTCTAAACAATTAAATGTCTCAAAACCAAGTGTCAATCGGGCTCTTAAAACGTTAGTCGATTTAGGTTTTGTTACACAAGAACCATATGGAGATATCTTTCTAACAATTGAAGGAAGAAAAACAGCCCTGGAACTCAATAAAAAATATGCCATTTTAAGAGGCTTCTTAGTCCACATGCTTGGAGTTGATGAAAAACGAGCAGAAATTGAAGCAGGACAAATGGAACATGGTATGAGTAACGACACTATCGAACGGATTGGACATTTGATGCG
>CAZWPP010000079.1:0-4049 GCA_964635335.1 uncultured Erysipelothrix sp.
TTATCATTAATCAAGAGAAAAATTTTATTATAGACTGTTTAAAACAAGTCAATGATTCGATAACTAATTTAGAAGCTGTTTTACCCAATGAAACATTAAAAAACATTACCAATCAAATTAACATGAACCAATCCAATGATAACATTATCCCAAATTATACATTTGAAAATTTTGTTGTTGGACCAAGTAACAAACAAAGTCAATCAGCTGCACTAGCATGTGCATTTAGTCCTGGTCAACTGTATACACCACTGTTCATCTTTGGTAATTCAGGACTTGGTAAAACGCACTTATTACATTCTGTAGGTAATTACTGCTTAGAAAATCATCCACAAATGAAAATACTGTATATTCAGTGTTCAGATTTTGTCGATAAAGTATCCAAATCTATACTTAATAAGACAATTTCGAGTTTTAAAAGTGAATTATCAGAATTGGATGTTCTTCTAATTGATGACATTCAATTTTTAGCAGGAGGAAAAGAGAAATCACAAGAAGTCTTTTTTCAAATTTTTAATACACTCTATCAAAAAAATAAACAAATCATTATTACTTCCGATCGAAACCCAACTGAAATCAGTGGCTTAGAAGACCGCTTAGTCTCTCGATTTGGTATGGGACTCTCAGTAAGCGTAAGTTCACCTGCTTTTGATACCTCAAGAGCCATATTAAAACAAAAGATTCAGAGTCAATCCTATGATAGTGAGTTAATAGACCCTGAAGTTATTGATTATTTAGCAACAAACTTTTCAAAAGATATCCGTCAATTAGAAGGAGCCTTAACTCGTTTGTTGTTCTTTGGTATTAACTTTGAAAATGATAATAAGATAACTTTACAAACCGCAATCAATGCTTTTAAAGGTCAATCATCTCTCAAAGAAAGTCAAGAATTAACTGTTTCTAAGATTAAACGTGTTGTATGTGACTATTATGGAATCACAAAGACACAGTTAATATCAAAAGTTAGAACAAAGCAAATCGCAAATGCTCGACACATCGCTATTCATTTGAGTCGCAAGCATCTTGATTTACCATTTGTAAAAATTGGAGAAGAATTTGGTAAAAGAGATCACTCGACAATTATCAATTCAGTTGAAACGGTTGATAAGAAAATTAAAGCGGATCCTATCTTTTTACAGGCTTATTCAGAAATCGAAAAAGCGCTACTTACCAATTAATCAACTATCAAATCCACAGGCATTGTGGTAGAATATAAGTAGTTTATAAAGGGTTTTTGACACTTATCCACAGTTTCCACATCCCTAGTAGTAATAATCTTTAGAATAATAAACAATAAAAGGAGCTGACACATGATTTTCCAAATTTCAAGAAATGTATTCTACAAAGCACTCAGTAATGTTTCTAGAGCTATCGCACTAAATTCTCCATTACCTCAACTTTCAGGGATTAAAATCAATGTAAGTAATGATGCTGTCATATTAACAGCAAGTGACAATGATTTTTCAATCGAACATACCATTGATGTGACTGATGAAAAAAACAATCTCGTTATCAATAGTACTGGATCTATTGTAATTGATGCGAAGTATTTAGTAGATATTGTACGTAAACTAGAAACAGACATTGTTCGTGTTGAGCTGGTGGATGGATCACTTGTAAAAATATATGACTCTAAATCAGATTTTCAAATAAATGGACTTAGAGCGAATCAGTACCCTCTTATTGATTTTAGTGAACCTGAACTTTCATTTGAAATGAAAGCGGATGAGTTTATTAAGATTGTTTCTCAAACTATCATTGCGACATCGGACAAAGAAACACGTCCTGTTTTAACAGGTGTTAACTTTAATTATCACAGTGACAGTAAAGAATTAATAGTAATTGCTACAGACTCCTATCGTTTGGCTCATAAAAAAGTCCATTTAGAAGGTGTTGATAATCCTTTTAACATAACGATTCCACGAAAAGTATTGAATGAATTAACAAAGTTATTGGAAACTGAAAAAGAATTAAAAATTGCTTTAAATGAGAAGAAAATCCAATTTATTTTTGATGATAGTTTAATTCAATCTCGTTTATTAGATGGTTCTTTTCCAGAAACTAAACGTTTAATTCCAACAAACTTTATGTCTGAATTTTCAATGAGTACCCGTGAACTATTAAGTGCACTTGATAGAGCGTCTACTTACAAACAAGAATCAGGTATTTCTACAGTTAAGCTATCTATTGATGAAAATAATGTGACGTTGTCTACTGCATCCCAAGAAATTGGTTCCTTTAAAGAACCACTACGGGTCAATAATCATCTTGGAGATCCTTTAAAGATTTCTTTCTCAGCACGCTATGTTAGCGATGCATTAAGAAGTTTATCTAGTTCAGATGTGATTATTCGCTTTGAAGGTGAAATGAGACCGTTTGTTTTACGAGATCCGCTTGATGAGTCAATCTTACACTTAGTACTTCCTGTTAGATCGTATGATTAAATAATTGTTATATCTAGAGATAATCAGTGAAAATGATTATTTCTAGATTTTTTATTTTATTTAGCAAGCTAAACACAGTGGTGTTGTTTTTGTTGTAAAATAAAGAATAATTATTATCAAAAGAATAACGATAAAATATTTTAATAAACTATAAAAAGTCCTTTAAATAGTACTATTTTCATTAATTCATAAATTAGCTTATTCAAGCCAAATAGTGTATAATATTCCTGTTGAAGAACTAGGAGAAACCCATGACAAATAAAGATAAATTTATTACTTTAGGACAATTTTTAAAGCTTGAAGGCTTTGTAAATAGTGGTGGTGAAGTGAAACACCGTATTAATGAATTTGAAATTTTTGTGAATGGTGAAAGAGATAATCGTCGTGGTAAAAAGTTGTACCAACAGGATGATGTCAAAATCAATGGACAACACTTTGTTATTGAGCTAGATGAAAATTAATACTCTTCAGCTTACTAATTTTAGAAATTATCAAAAGTGTCAAGTTCAACTATCTTCTGGTATCAATGTCTTATTAGGGGAAAACGCTCAAGGAAAAACAAATTTATTAGAAAGTTTATCCTTTGTCTCATCTCTTAGAAGTTTTAGAATTAACAACGAAACTCAGTTAATTCATTTCAATCAAGAGGCTTCAAAAATTAAATGTTATTTTGAAAAAGCAACAGGTATAAAATCACTAAGTGTCATCATTAGTAAAGAAGGTAAGAGCTTAATGATGAATGACACGCTGATTAAAAAGAGTTCAGATTTTATAGGGGAGTTAAACACTGTATTGTTTGAACCAAGTGACTTAGGTTTCTTCGAAGATGCTCCCCGTGTTCGCAGACGATTTATGGATATGGAGTTAACAAAATTAAGTAGTTCTTACTTAAATCATGTTAATAGTTATTCAAGAGTTCTTAAACAAAGAAATGCTTTATTAAAGCAGTTAGAGGTAGATGTCGATACCCTCGATATCTTAGATCAACAATTGATTAATCATCACATGATGATTGTGAAAAATCGTCGTCAGTTTATTGAATATTTAAATAAACAGTGCAATTACTATTTTAATCAATTATCAAAAGTGAAAGCTAACCTTGAACTCATCTATAAAACAGATGTTTTTCATGAGAATGACAGTGAATTCAGGAAACGTTGTCTAGAAAAGCTAAAAATAAATAGACAACGTGATTTGTACTTTAGGTTAACTCATTTTGGGGCTCATCGTGATGATATTGTTTCATTGTTTGATGGGATTCAACTTAATCAAGTAGCTAGTCAAGGACAAAAGAGATTAGTAATACTTTCAATGAAGTTAGCTTTAATCGACTATATTCATGACAAACTTAAAGAACAACCTGTTTTATTGCTTGATGATGTTTTTTCTGAATTGGATAAAAATCATCAGAAAAAGTTTATTGAACTATGTCCAAAAGACATTCAGACTATCATTACAACAACGGATTTAATTTCGTTAGATTATATCAACAAAGTAATTACAGTCTTTGACATCAAGGATGGAACTATTACTTTAAGGAGGAAATCAATTGAGTAATTTTAATAAAAAAGTAGAACATTCATATACTTCAGAAGATATTCAAGT
>CAZWPP010000080.1:0-4002 GCA_964635335.1 uncultured Erysipelothrix sp.
GAAGCCACAGTTGTTGCTGAATATACAGCAGACTACGAACGCTTAAGCTCATTTCAGAGTGAAGCTGACCTAGAACGAGAGTTTATTCGACTGCTACAAACTCAAGGGTATGAATACCTGGGAATTAAAGATGAAGCCGTTCTGATTGCGAATGTTAGAACACAGCTTGAACAGCTTAACAATTATAGATTCTCTGATTCGGAATGGAATAAATTCTTTACCGAAAGTATTGCTAGCAGCAACGAAGGCATTGTAGAAAAGACCCGCAAAGTTCAAACGGACCACGTCCAAATTCTGAAAAGAGATGATGGCTCCACGAAGAACATCTACCTGATTGATAAGAAGAATATTCACAACAATCGACTACAAGTCATCAACCAATACGAAGAATCAGCAGGAACTCATGGTACTCGCTATGATGTGACCATCCTTGTAAATGGACTACCACTGGTTCATATCGAGCTAAAACGTCGAGGCATTGCGATTCGAGAAGCCTTTAACCAAATCAAACGCTATCAAAGAGACAGCTTCTGGGCAGCCAGTGGTCTTTTTGAGTATATCCAGATTTTCATTATCTCCAATGGTACCCACACCAAGTATTACTCAAACACAACCCGCTCAAGTCATGTGAAAGAAAATGCTGAAGGAGAGCGCAAGAGAAGCAAAAAGACCAGCAATAGTTTTGAGTTCACCTCCTACTGGGCAGATGGAACCAACAAAGTCATTGCGGATCTGGTAGACTTTACCAGAACTTTCATGGCAAAACACACCCTTTTGAATGTTCTAACAAAATACTGTGTCTTTACTTCTGAGGATTTGTTACTAGTCATGCGTCCCTATCAGATTGCTGCAACAGAGCGCATCCTTTCAAGAATTGAGATATCGAACAACTATAAGAAAACCGGCACACTTGAAGCGGGCGGCTATATCTGGCACACCACCGGAAGTGGTAAGACTTTAACTTCTTTTAAGACAGCCCAAGTAGCTTCAGCATTACCCTACATCGATAAAGTCTTGTTTGTCGTTGATCGTAAAGACCTCGACTATCAGACGATGAAAGAATATGATCGCTTCCAAAAAGGTGCTGCCAACAGCAATACATCAACTAGAATCTTACAAAAACAACTTGAGGATCAAACCTCTCACATCATCATTACGACCATTCAAAAACTGGATGTATTTGTTTCAAAGAATAAAGGTCATGAGGTATTTAAAAAGCATGTTGTCATTATTTTTGACGAATGCCATCGTTCCCAGTTTGGAGATATGCATAGTAAAATCGTTAAATCCTTCAAGCATTATCACTTGTTTGGCTTTACAGGGACACCAATCTTTGCGGCCAATGCCGGAAGTGGTGGTAATCCACTAATGAGAACCACACCTCAAGCCTTTGGGGAAAAACTACATACCTATACTATCGTAGATGCGATCAATGATGGAAATGTGTTGCCCTTCCGCATCGACTACATCAACACAGTCAAGATGAAAGAGGGAGTTAAAGACAAAGAGGTATCCTCAATAGATACCGAAAAGGCCATGGCAGACCCCAACCGAATACGTGAGGTTACTAGCTATATCTTGGAACACTTTGACCAGAAAACCAAACGGAGCAGCTTCTATTCACTTCAAGGTCAAAGAGTTGCGGGCTTTAACTCAATCCTAGCAACTAGTTCTATTCCAGTTGCCAAGATGTACTACACTGAACTTAAAAAACAGCTCAAAGAGAATGGTCGAAAGCTTAATGTAGCTACTATTTTTAGCTACAGTGCCAATGAAGCGGATCCTGAGGATGTGTTCCCAGACGAAGGCTTTGACACAGGCAGTCTAGACAAATCATCTCGAGATTTTCTGGAGTCTGCTATTGAGGACTATAATGCAGACTTTAATGTTAATTTTGATACATCCTCTGAGAAGTTCCAAAACTACTATAAAGATTTATCCATGCGCATGAAAAAACGAGAGGTGGACTTGTTGGTTGTCGTCAATATGTTCTTGACTGGGTTTGACGCAACGACCCTCAATACCATCTGGGTCGACAAAAATCTGAAGCAACATGGCTTGATGCAAGCTTTTTCTCGAACCAACCGGATTCTCAACTCTGTCAAGACCTATGGTAACATTGTCTGTTTCCGCAATTTACAGGAACAAACCGATGAAGCCATTGCCTTATTTGGTGACAAAGATGCAGGAAGTATAGTTCTTTTAAAGAATTATGAAGCCTACTACAATGGGTTTGATGAAAACGGAAAACATCAATCGGGCTATAGTGAGCTAATTGATGAGTTAACGGATCGATTCCCAATAGGGCAAGCCATCATCGGTGAACAAAATCAGAAGGATTTTATTCGACTCTTTGGTGCTATACTACGACTGAAGAATATTCTAACAGCCTTTGACAACTTTTCTGGTAATGAAATTCTGACAAACAGGGATTATCAAGATTACCAAAGTGCCTACATTGATTTGTATCAGGAGTTCACCAAAGATAAGACTACTGACAAAGAGAAAATCAATGATGATATCATCTTTGAAATTGAGTTAATTCGACAAATTGAAATCAACATTGATTATATTCTCATGCTTGTTGCTAAATACCATGCATCCAACTGTGAAGATAAGAACATTCTGGTATCAATCGATAAAGCCATCGGTTCCAGCCTACAGCTTAGAAGCAAGAAAGAACTCATTAAGAACTTCATAGAAACTGTCAATGCTTCTACCAAAGTTGATGAGGATTGGCGTAAGTTTGTCCATGAGCAGAAAGAGACCGACCTTGAGGCACTTATCAATGAAGAAAAGCTCAAACAGGAAGAAACTAAGCGCTTCGTCGACAATTCTTTCCGCGATGGTACACTCAAGACAACTGGTACAGATATTGACAAGATTATGCCTCCTGTTTCTCGCTTTGGTGGAAATAGAGCCGCAAAGAAACAGGGTGTTATTGAAAAACTGATGAAGTTCTTTGAGAAGTATTTTGGTTTGGTATAAGCTTTAATTTTAACTTTATGTAGATCATCTATCTGCTTTTATTCGTTGTAACAGTAGAATATGTTTCTAAGAGTTTATTAAAAACAACATTAAAAAAGATAGATAAATATTACCTTTTGGGTAATATTTATTGACAAGTTCTGAAAGGGGGAATATAATGGATATAGTCGGATATGGAAATAAAAAGACTAAAAAGCTATGTAGTGACCGTCGGCAAGCAAAGAAAGAATTAGGAGAACTAGTTTCTGAAAAATTATATGCAGCCATAAATTTCATTGAAAGTGCGTCAACCTTGAATGACGTGGCTTGTTTCCCTACTTACCGCTTACATCAACTTTTAGGAGATAAAAAGGATTTGTTTGCTTTGGATCTTGGGAGAAGATTGGGATATCGATTGATTATTAAACCAGATCCCCCGTTTAGTGAAGAAGAAAACAAGTTGGACTTTAATTCTAAGTGTAGTACTGTTAAATGTATAATAGTGTTGGAGGTGTCAAAACATTATGAGTAAAATTGAATTTGAAAACATCTCTGTATTCCATCCAGGATATTATATTAATGATTTAATTGGGGACTTAGAGATGACACAAGAAGAGTTTTCTAAGCGATTAAGTATAACGCCAAAAAACCTAAGCGATCTTGTAAATGGAAAAGCATCAATTTCTGATAATATTGCGAAGAATTTATCATTTATGCTTGGTACAAGTGTAGAAATGTGGCTTGAACTTCAAAAAAGATATGATCAAAAGGTAATAGAAATTAAAGCATTGCAAGCTCAAAGAGATGAAGAAACTGATTTGGCTCAAATCGATTACTCCTACTTTGAAAAACTAGGCTTAGTTAAGCCTACAAAGGATAAAAAACAGCAGGTATCATCACTGTTCAAGTATTTTGCAATCTCGTCTTTTAGTGTATTTAAGAAACCGGATTTTCTTGTCCAATTTCGCCAAGCTCAATGTGTTGATGAAAAAATAATCCTAAATTCTAATGCATGGGTACAAACAGTGATTAACA
>CAZWPP010000081.1:0-3983 GCA_964635335.1 uncultured Erysipelothrix sp.
TTGAGTAACTGGCAAGAAGATGTCGTTATTGTTGAACCTGAACCGATTGATCCTATTGAGCCTGAACCCATCGATCCAACAATACCTGAACCACCCATTCCAATTGAGTACAATGTTATTCAATATGATTTTGAAAAAATCAAGGAGTTCTCAAATTCAAATGTTGATCAACTCCATGATTACTTTAGTAAGGTCATACCAACTAACAAAAATGATATGACAGGCAAGTACAAGGGTTATAATTTAATTCTTATTACGGCTGAAGCGTTTCACACAAAAGTGATAGATAAACAGTTAACACCTACCTTGTACAAGATGGTAACTGAAGGAGTTCAATTTACTAACTTTTATACACCGGTTTGGGAAGTAAGTACTTCGGATGGTGAGTATGTCGCAACCACTGGTTTGTTACCAAAAAGTGGAGTGTGGTCGTATACTGAAATAGCGAAGAATCAGATGCCGTTTGCTTTAGGGAATCAGCTAAACAAAATAGACTATACCTCATTAGCGTTTCATAACCATACCTATACGTATTACAATCGTCACTTGTCGTACCCAACCATGGGATACAAGTACGAAGGGGTTAAAAGCGGACTTGAGATGGAAAATATTTGGCCTCGATCGGATTTGCAATTAATGGAAATCACAACGGATAAGTATGTTACTAAGCAACCGTTTCATGTCTATTACCTAAGTGTAAGTGGGCATATGAAGTATTCTTTCAATGACAACATGATTGCGAGTAGAAATAGAGAGATTGTTAAAGACCTTCCTTATAGTGATGCGGTTAAAGCCTATTTAGCAGCAAACTATGAGTTTGAGAAAGCCATGAACTATCTACTAAAAACACTAGAAGAAAAGGGTGTTTTGGATAAGACATTGATTGCGATTAGTGCCGACCATTATCCATATGGACTTACAAATAAAGAAATTAGTGAACTACTTGGTCATCCGGTTGAAGAGAACTTTGAACTCTATAAAAATACGTTTATTCTCTATAACTCTACAATGGAACCCATGGTGGTTGATAAGCCAATGGCGAGTGTTGATATTTTACCGACCCTTTCTAATCTATTGGGGCTTGAGTATGATTCTCGGTTAATGGTAGGAAAAGATGTTTTTGCGGATAATGAACCACTGGTTATCTTCTTGAATCGGTCATTTATTACAAAAGACATTATGTATAATGCTAAAACAAAAGAAGTTATTCAATTATCAGATAGAGTTCTGAGTGATGAACAACTTCAGCAGTTAAAAAATAAGGTTGAGTCTAGTTTTTATTATTCGAAACGAATTATTGAGCTTGATTATTATAAATATTTAAAGAAACCAGAATAATTAAGCTTGTCGCTTTTTCGCAAGAACAGTGTCAATGAACCAAGCGAGTAAATAGCCTACTAAAGCTAGAAATGCGAGGAGTGCCATGATGAAGTATCCTAATGCAGCAAAACCCATGGAGTCTTGTGTTGTTTTTGAAACTATAAAGAATGCAATGGCAACGATACTATAGAAGATTGCTCCTGCGTTAATGAATGTTTTGCGTTTGAAGAGTCTAGACACTAAAAAATAGCTTAGAAAGCCAATCGCAAAGGGAATAAAGAAAGTTAGGAATTCGCGAAATGTCATTGTTTTTACCTCCTTATGTTTATTATAAACAAATTTTTGTGAATTGCGATAGAAAGTATCACAAAGTAATTTGAAGTTATTACTGGAAGGTATTATACTTAATCAAACAATAGAAAAAGAAGGACTTATGTCAAAGTACAAAGAAATCGCAAGCATGATTGAAGAAAAAATCGTGAATGGTTATTATGATGAACCAAATAAACTTCTGACAGAAGATGTCCTCATTAAAGAGTATCAATCATCGAGTAACACAATTCGAAATGCTATTATCATTTATTGCGGTGAGGTTTTGTTGTCACAATTCAAGGGTCTGGGGTATTTTTAAGAAAAGGCGACAGCGAAGGAGCTATTAACCTTGAGAATTTTACGGGCTACCAAATAGTTCAATAACAAGAAAGTTACTAATAAAGTTATCTCGTTTGAACTCAAAAAACCAACCCTAGAACTAGCTTCAAAATTATAGTGTTCTTTAGAGACATTGGTATATCACATCAAACGACTTGGTTTTGTGGATGGAAATCTATTCGCTATTGAGTACATTTACTCTAATTCAGAAGTTGTCCCTGATATTACAGAGAAGACTGCTCAAACTTTGTTCAGAAATGAATCAACGTTTTTTGGTAAAATAATAAAAAACTACTCACATTTAAGCTCTTGCACTAATAGTAGTTAAAGAAGTTTAAACGAATCGTCACCTCCATTAATTGCGTGAAGCCGTTAAATGAAAACTCGATCAACTTTCATGTGTGTCAGTCATAGTATTGTTATTAATTCACTTCTTGATATAATATACTAGGTGTTATAAAAAGAAATTGCTCTATTTGAGTAATTAGTGTTACTTAGAACAATTTATATTAAGAAAAGGTGAAACGATGAGAAAAATTAATAATGATACTACATTAAAAATCCTGTTAGGATTAGTGGGAATCTTGTTGGTGCTTTCAACTGCGGTACAATTCAAAAGTTCAACAAATTTATTTTATGTAGTTTTCAACTCAGATGGAGGTAGTGCTATTTCATCTCAAACTATTAAAGAAAATCATAAAGCATCTATCCCCAACAATCCTACAAAAGAAGGTTACGAGTTTCTGTATTGGGAACTAAATGGAGATAAATTTGATTTTACTACAGCAATCACAAAAGATATCAAACTTAATGCGGTTTATGAACTTGTCTCTGAATACACGGTGACATTCAATTATGGTGAACGTACTGAAGATGTCAAAATAACAAGTGGAATACTCGAAAAACCAGAAGATCCAAAGAAAGAAACTAGTAAGTTTCTCTATTGTGATTTTGAAGGAAAAGAGTTTGATTTTGAATCTCAGATTACCAAAAATATGACACTCGTTGCTATCTATGAAGATACAGATAAATTTGTTGTTAAGTTTGATGATGGCGATAAAATAAAGGAAGTCATTGTAACTGATGGGACTATAGAAAAGCCAGAAGATCCAATAAAAGAAGGAAATAAGTTTGTCTATTGGGAAAATGGAAGTAAAGAATTTGATTTTTCAAAAAAGATTACTGAAAATCTTCTTTTAAAAGCAAAATGGGAACAACTTAGCTATACTATAAAGTTTGATTCAAAGGGTGGAACATTAATTAATAATCAGACAGTTGCAAACGACACAATTGTTATTAAACCAAATAATCCAACTCGGGAGGGCTACAGTTTTATCGGATGGTATAGTGGTAATGAGGAATATAGCTTTAAGAAAGGTGTTGAACGTGATCTTGTATTAGTTGCGAGATGGAAAGAAGATGAACCAGAAAGTGTGACTAAAACTGAAACGAAGAAGGAAGTTCTAAAATTTTCAACAAAGGAAGAGAACGATCCTACGTTAGAAGTGGGTAAAACAAGTACCAAACAAGAGGGGGTAAATGGAGAACAAACGATTACATACTCTGTAACTTATGTTGATGGAAAAGAAACAACAAGGACTGAGGTTTCAAGAAAAACAACCAAACAACCTGTCGTCAAAATTATTAATGTTGGGACAAAAGAGAAAACCCAAACAGTTATTACTAAGGAAAACAAAACAGTGACTGATAAAATTCCGTTTAAGACAATTACAGTAGGAGAAGATCCTACCTTGGCAAAGGGTCAGACCAAAATAGTTAAAGAAGGAGAAAATGGCATTTTAACTACCGTGTATGAAGTGACATTTACAAATGGTATTGAGTCAAATAGAGAAATGAAATCGCAAGAAGTAATAAAAGAACCAGTCACTAGAGAAATAGTTATTGGTACTAATGAAGCGGATCCAACTAATTAGTTATTGTCATAAAGTGTTAGAGTAGAATTAATGGTTAGACAAAAAAGTTCCTCGTGGTAATTACAGGGAACTTTTTAT
>CAZWPP010000082.1:0-3880 GCA_964635335.1 uncultured Erysipelothrix sp.
TGTTAAAAACTAACCTTTGGTGCAGTTCTAGCTGCTTCATCTGGAAGAGTGAACATGGTAGCTGGTTTAAATCCAGTCATATTAGCAACAATGTTGCTTGGAACTGAATGGATCTTAACGTTGTAATTCTTGACGGTCGCATTATAGAATTTTCTGTAGTTCGCAATTTCCCCTTCAATCATTGAAAGTTCATTCATCAATTGCATAAATTGTGAATCAGCTTTTAAATTAGGATATTGTTCAACAACCACCATTAAACGACTCAATGCTCCAGATAACTCATTGCTGGCAGCCATTTTTTCTTCAGGTGTGTTTGCGGACATCCCAAGATTACGAGCACGAATAACTGATTCTAATGTTTCTTTCTCATGTGCAGCATATCCCTTAACTGTTTCAACTAAGTTAGGAATCATATCAAAACGTTTTTGTAGATACACATCAATGGTAGAGAATGCTTCTTCAACCGCCGTTCTGAGTCTAATCAATGAATTGTAGGTAGTAACAAACCATAGAATCAGTATAGCAATAAGAGCTACTGCACCGATTAACACGATTTGCCATGTATTTAATAAGATTAATGTAGGCATAATATATCCTCCTTATTTCTATTATATTCTAAAAAATTTTAATAAACAATATTTATGGTTTGAGATGAGGGAGTTTGTTATACGCAAACTCAACAAATTCCATCATCGTGGATTCATAATCAGTCCTATAGTTATTGTTTTCACGATCTATCAAATGATCCGTTACCAAATAGGTTGTTATGCCAAGTTCATGAACAATTAAGTCTTCCTGAGCATCGTTACCAACCATTAAACACTTGTTAGGCTCAATCCCCATTTTCTCTAACACTTCTCGATAGTAATGTGGGTTTGGTTTACAATAGTGATAGTTCTCAAACGTCGTAATTTCCTTAAAACTTTCAGGATTAAGATTTGCCCAACGGATGCGTGACATCGTCGCAATCCGCGGAAACATGGGATTAGTAGTCAATAATAAGGTATAGCCCTTATTAATTAAATGATCTAACACGGCTTGTAAGTTTTCGTAAGTGTCTGTTGCTTCAATCACTTCATTAAAGGTAGTCTCATAAAATGTTTGTAAATGAGGCTCAAGCAGGTTTCTATCTATTTTGGTAATTGCGGTGAAAGTATCCCAATAAGCTTCTTCATTGGTTTTAGTACCGTTATTACTAATCATAGCGGTCACTCCTTGTAAAAAGCCTTTCATTACTAAAGGGACATCTAATTCTAAGTGTTCAAAGAGCGCTTGGATTCTAGAAAAGTAGGACTGAATAAATTGTTTTTCATTCATCTTTAAGAGAGTTCCATCTAAATCAAATAATATTGTGTCAATCATCTCAATTCTCCTTATAGGAGGTATTATATCATAAACAATATTTCGTGCTATACTGAAGAAAATCATTGAAATGATATGGAATTCCCAAAAACAGTGATGGTTCATGTATCTAGTGGTTTTCATTGTTAAGGAATTAAAGTGTTGTTTGAATGATTAATACGAAAAAAATACTAAGTGGAGGTAAAGAATATTAAAGTCTTTGTCTATGGAACCCTAAAGGAAGGGTATCGTAATCATTATTTATTAAGTGAATTAAAAGGACTAAAGAATATCTTTGTTAAAGGCACTCTCTATTCTATTGAAGGAGTAGATTATCCAGCATTTATTGATGAAGGAGATTTCGATATACAAGGGGAAGTGTATGAAGTGGATCAGGATACTCTATCGAAGTTAGATGAATTAGAAGGTTTTTTTGAGATGAATCATGTGAGTAATTTGTATGAACGAAAAGAAATGATGGCTTATGACGGTAATAACCAAGAATTATATGTTGTGAGTGTTTATGTTTATTGTAATCCAGAAAAGCTTGAATTGAGTCGAATTCAGTTAAATAATTATTAATAAATGGGTTCTGTTTAATAATACTTTAACAAGGTTGGGAAAAGTTTGGTATAATAAACCTATGAAAAAAGTAATCGTTATAGGGGCTGGTCCAGCTGGTTTAATGGCTGCGATTGAAGCATCTAAAAAACATGAAGTCTTGGTCATTGATAAGAATGCGATGTGTGGAAGAAAGTTACTCATCACAGGGAACGGTCGTTGCAATGTCACGAACAAACGTCCAACCAGTGATTTTCTAAAACATTGTAGTCCATCATCGAAGTTTCTTTATTCTGCTTTTTCTCAATTTGATGTCAACAATCTGATTGAGTTTTTTGAGGTGCAACACTGTCCGCTAGTAGAAGAAGTGGACCACCGAATGTACCCTAAGAGTCAACAAGCAAGTAGTATCTTAGAGGTTCTACTAAAAGCATGTGAGAACAACAAGGTTAAGTTTTCAATGGAAACTACAGTCAAACACTTACTCCTCAATGAGAATCGAGTAGTTGGGGTCTTAAGTGATAAGGGTCAACATGAATGTGATCACGTAATCCTAGCAACTGGAGGTATGAGTTATCCTTTAACAGGATCCAGTGGGGATGGACATGCCATGTTACAAAGGGTTGGACACAGTGTGACAGAGTTGTATGGGGTTGAAGTACCGTTGGTAAGTCATGAAGAAGTGATTCAAACAAAGAGACTACAGGGATTAACATTGAAAGGTGTCAAACTTGAAGTTGTTAGTAATAACAAGGGAATAAAACAAACTCAAGGAGATGTATTATTTACTCATTTTGGATTAAGTGGACCTGCCATTCTATTTCTATCCGAGTGGGTTCAAAAAGAATTGAAGATAAATCAAGAAGTTTCTATTTCTGTTCGTAGTACATCGTTAAATGAACAACAACTCCTTGAATCCATGACAAAAGTAACACTAGGTAAATGGATTAAGCAATTTGGACCAAAACGCTGGAGTGATTATTTGTTGTCTTTGACAACCCTTGATAAGAAGCAATTAGTGAATCAACTATCCAAACAAGACAAGCAATTTTTAATTAATTTGTTGTTAAAGAAAACATTTAAAATTCACGACACTCTTCCCCTAGATAGAGCTTTTGTAACTGCGGGAGGCATTAAAACTAGTGAAATTGACCCGTTAACCATGAGAAGCAAACTGATTGAGAATGTTTCAATTTGTGGTGAATTATTAGATTGTCACGGTGAACTGGGTGGCTACAATATTACTATTGCGATGGTGAGTGGTTACGTTTCTGGAAAACATGTGACATGATTATGTTGAAAAATTATAGTAAAAAAACAGAAGTCCTTTTTGGCTTCTACCTTATAACAATTCTTTTTAGCGAGTTCTTAATCGCTGTTTTAACCAACCAATCCGTAACCTTAGAGAAATTTGTTCTTATTTGGTTGTTTTCGGTTGTTATAAGTTTGGTTCTCTATAGTGTCAGTATCCTGTTTACTAGAAAGATAAACACTATTTTAAGTTTTATTATTATGCTTTTGATTACGATTCTCTATGCCTCACAGTTCATGTATTTCAAAATCTTTAAACTCTTCTATCCAATCTATTCGGTGTTGCACTCACAACAAATTATCGAATTTACGGATTTCATCCTGGATGCTTTGATAATAAATTGGCCACTGCTATTAATATTCTTAATCCCACTAATTATGTTTACCATTTTTCATAGAACCTTGATTGATTTTTCGCATCAAGGATTTAATTATGTAGGGATTATACTGTTGCTAATTGTATTGTTTCATGGGGTGACACTAGGGGTTGTTCATTCTTTATCTAAAGAGAGCGAAGGCATCTATGATCTGTATTTTGAGCACTATAAACCTCAAGTTTCAATGGATAAGTTAGGGGTTATGACAACGATGCGTTTAGATGCATATCGACTCTTGAGTAACTGGCAAGAAGATGTCGTTATTGTTGAACCTGAACCGATTGATCCTA
>CAZWPP010000083.1:0-3821 GCA_964635335.1 uncultured Erysipelothrix sp.
AAATAAAGACATTTGCGTGTCCAGCCACCATTGAATTTGGAGCTTTCTTTTGAGCTACTTCGGGTACATAGGCAGCATCAAATTGAAGTTCCCCATCAATTAATAAATTTGGGTTCATTTCCTTCGCAATTCTCAATGCCTCAACAACTTTTTCTGTTTCAGGCGAGCTTGCAGATCCTTTTGTAGAAAATGATAATAAAGCTATGCGTGGTTCATCACCAAATTGACGAACCGTTTGATCAGTAATGACAGCAGATTCAGCTAAATCTGTAGCATCTGGCACAATGTTAATTCCACAGTCTGCCATGTATAGTCTTTCTTCTCCTCTGACAAGAAAGAAGATCCCTGAGGCTTTTTTATAACCCGGTTTCATCTTTATGATTTGTAAACCCGGACGAATTGTGTCTGCAGTTGAACCATCTGCACCAGACACTAAACCTTGTGCTAAACCAGTATGGACAAGCATTGTCCCAAAGTAATTGCGATTTGTCTTTAATAGTTTTCTTGCATCATATTCAGAAACTTTACCCTTACGTCTTTCAACAAATGATTGAACAAGAGGCTCAATGTCTTCGTATGTTTCATTATCAATAAAAGTCATTCCTTCGACATCTAAATTTTCTTTTATAACGAGGTCCTTTAAGACTTCAGCCTTTATTAATACGATTGGATCAACAACTTTATCGTGATATAAATCAACAGCAGCTTTTAAGACTCTTAAATCATGTCCTTCAGGAAAGACAATCTTAACTCTTTTGTTTTCCAGTTTATTCTTTAATTCTTCAAAAAAATTCATTCTATTCTCCTCAATTATAACTTTCTAAATTGCTCAACATCAATAACAAAAATTGTAGCGCCACCCACTTGAACCTCAACAGGGAAACTTGCATAGCGACCAATGTCATAACTAGCAGTCGATGGAACGATTTCAGTTCTTATTCTACTCTCAGAACCGATCACTTCAATACACTTTTCTACTTTATCGTCTTCAGTACCAACAATTAAAGTCGTATTTCCAGCTCTTAAGAACCCTCCGGTCGTTGCTAAACGAGTAACTTGAAAGTTTTCTTTCGTTAAAGCAGACGAAACAGATGAACTATCATCATTGGAAACGATGGCTAATATTAATTTCATAGTGTTATTTTCCTCCTATGTTTGTTGATAATATTGTATCACATTCTATAACGAATTATTAAACATTAAATCTAAAGTGCATGATATCTCCATCCTTAACAACATACTCTTTTCCTTCTAATCGTAAACGTCCAGCTTCCTTAACACCTAGTTCACTTTTATATTTCAATAAGTCTTCATATGAATACGTTTCAGCACGAATAAACCCTTTTTGAAAATCAGTATGAATGACTCCTGCACACTGAGGAGCTTTCATTCCATCGTGAAATGTCCAAGCTCGTACTTCATCGGTACCCACCGTGAAGAAGGTCTTTAGTTTTAAAATGCTATAACTACTTTTAACAATTTTATCTAAACCAGATTCTGTTAATCCTAGATCTACTAGAAACATTTCCCTTTCTTCGTCATCAAGTTCCGATAATTCTTGTTCCATCTTCGCTGAAATCGCAATAACTTCCGCATTACGATTATTAGCCAATTCAACCACTCGGTTGTACTGTTCATTTAGAGTAGGATTACTGACCAATGCTTCCTCAATATTAGCCACATAGATTACTGGCTTATCTGTTAACAAATGATATCCCTTTAACACAGCTTTCTCTGATTCATCTAAATCAAGTGAACTAACTGAAATATTCGCTTCTAGACCTGTTTTTACTTTGACTAATGTATCATATTCTAGCTTTGCGTCTTTATCACTGGCCATCTTCGCTTTGCGCTCAACCTTTGAAATCCGGTTATCAATAGTCTGTAAATCCGCAAGCTGAAGTTCTAAATCAATAATTTCAATATCTTCAATCGCATCAATCCGGTCATGAACATGTGTAATATTCTTATCCTCAAAACAACGAACCACATGAACAATCGCATCCACTTCACGAATATTAGCTAAAAACTGGTTACCAAGACCTTCTCCTTTAGAAGCACCTTTGACCAACCCCGCAATATCTGTAAACTCAAAAGTTGTATAGATGGTTTTCTTCGGTTTAAACATATCTGATAATATTTTAACTCGTTCATCCTTTACCTCAACAACCCCAACATTCTTATCGATGGTCGCGAAAGGATAGTTTGCTGCTTCGACAGCACTTTTAGTAATCGCATTAAACAATGTCGATTTCCCTACATTTGGTAATCCTACTATTCCGGCAGTTAAAGCCATAATTATTTCTCCTCTTTCTGAATCACTTTTTTAAGTTTACGCTCAAACTCAAAGCGATCAAACATGATGACTGCTCCACAGCCACAGCACTTTATTTTTATATCAGCACCCATTCTTGTAATCTCAAAATAGATTGATTTTTTACAAGGATGTGGCTTTTTCATTTGAACAATATCCCCAATGTCGTATTTATGTTTCGAACTCATAAATTGAATGCTTTCAACGTATTCTTTAATAACATTGTAATCGTCATCGGACCAACACTCCCCGGTACTGGAGTATAGTAACTGGTTTTGTCATAGCATGATGGATCACAATCTCCTACTATTTTACCTAAATGGCGGTGAATTCCTACATCAACAAGAATAACCCCCTCTTTTAAGTAATCAGGGGTAATAAATTGTTTTTGACCCATAGCCGCAACTAAGACATCTGCTTGTTGTGTGATAGCTCTTAGGTCTCTTGTTTTCGAATGACAAATCGTTACAGTTCCATTCTCTTTTAATAAGAGTACCGAAAGTGGTCGACCGACTAAATCACTTCGTCCAACGACTACACAATGTTTTCCTACAAGATCAATTTCGTAACGCTTCAATAACTCAATCACACCTGCAGGTGTACATGGCTCTAGACCTGTTCCACTGTACAGTTTTCCTTGATTAATCATGGTTAGGCCATCGACATCCTTCTTGGGGTCAATCGCTTCAATGATAACTTTTGAATCAATGTGCTTTGGCAAAGGAAGTTGAACTAAAATACCATCGATTTCATCATCTTTGTTTAATAGGTCGATGATTTCTAGTAGCTGTTCTTGGGTCGTAAAACTATCTAAGCGATACGTTGAACTCATCATGAAAACATCTTTAAACGCTTTTTCTTTGTTATGAACGTATGTCTGAGACGCCGGATCATCCCCCACTAAAATCACTGCACAATGAGGCGCTCTCTCTTCTTGATCATTTAAGATTTCAATAACGGATTGCTTTAACTCTTCTCTAATTTGACTTGAGACAAGCTTACCATCTAACTTAATTGCCATTGCGTTTCCTACTTTCTATAATAATTGTCACTGGTCCATCATTAACCAATGAAACAGCCATCATTTGTTGAAAAGCCCCCGTTTGAACTGTATGACCAAGCTTTCTTAATTCTTCATTAAAGCTTTCATAAAGTTGGTTGGCTTGCTGTGGACTTTCACTATCCGTAAAACTTGGTCTATTTCCTTTAATGACATCAGCAGCTAATGTGAATTGTGATACAGACAAGATGTCTCCATTCACTTGAGAAAGATTCAAATTCATCTTGCCTTGTTCATCATCAAAAATCCTTAAACCACTAACTTTTTTTGCGCACCATAAAACATCTTGTTCTGTATCTTCTTTTTGAATCCCTACAAAAAGCAGAAATCCTTTGTCGATTTGACTAACAAGATGCTTATTAACATGAACACTTGCTGATAATACTCTTTGTACAACTATTTTCATCGCTTCTATTTTAACCTATTTTGTTAAATGTTAAAATAGAG
>CAZWPP010000084.1:0-3815 GCA_964635335.1 uncultured Erysipelothrix sp.
GACTTCCTCTTGTGTACCACATTCAAGGGCTCTATTTGCCATTTCTTTCATTTCTTGGTAATTCAATGAGCGAACCATCTTACGTGCCGCTAGGATGCTCGTAGCACTCATAGAGAACTCATCAAGACCTAAACCAAGTAATACAGGGACTGCTAATTCCTCACCAGCCATCTCACCACACATACCACACCATTTACCTTCAGCATGTGCTCCATCAATAGCCATCTTAATCAAGTTTAGAATCGATGGATTATATGGTTGGTATAAATAGGAAACTTGTTGATTCATTCTATCCGCAGCCATTGTGTATTGAATTAAGTCATTCGTTCCAATTGAGAAGAAATCAGCTTCTTTCGCTAAGTTTCTCGCATTCACAGCAGCAGCAGGAATTTCAATCATGATACCCACTTGAAGGTGATCAGAAACAGCCATTCCTTCTTCTTTAAGATTCTTGCGTTCTTCCTCTAGTAACGCTTTGGCTTGTCTAAACTCATCAACCGTCGCAACCATTGGGAACATAACCGCTAAATTACCATGGACACTCGCTCTTAACAACGCTCTTAATTGAGTTCTAAAAATATCCGTTCTATCTAAACAAAGACGTAAAGCACGATATCCTAAGAATGGATTTAATTCATGTGGGAATTTTAAGTAAGATAATTCTTTATCGCCACCAATATCTAAAGTACGAATAACAACCAGTTTATCCCCCATTGCTTCCAATACTGCTTTATAAGCGTTGTATTGAGCATCTTCAGTAGGAAGTGACGTTGCATCCATGTATAAGAATTCAGTCCGATATAATCCAACACCATCGCCACCATTCTCAAGAACTCCAACAACATCTTTCGCATTACCAATGTTACCAGACAATTCAACACGATGACCATCAACAGTTTGTGACTCAGCACTAATTAGTTGTTTCAGTGATTCACGATACTCAGCATATTCTAATTCTTTATTTCTATACACATCGATAACTTCTTTTTCAGGGTTAACTAATACATCCCCCAACAAAGCATCAAGAATTAACACATCATCATTATTTGTATGAGCCATAATTCCCTTAATACCAACAACAGCCGGAATTTCTAACGAACGAGCCATGATCGCTGAGTGAGAAGTTCTACCACCAATTTCAGTCGCAAATCCCTTAACAAATTGGCGATCCAACTGCGCCGTATCACTCGGCGTTAAATCATAAGCAACAATAATTACTTCTTCATCAATTAGTGATAAATCAGGAACTTTAACATTAAGTGTATGAGCTAATAAACGATACGTAACATCTTTAATGTCAGCCGCTCTTTCTCTAAAGTACTCATCTTCCATAGCTTCAAACATGCCCACAAACATGCTCTTGACACTCTCAACAGCAGTCGAAACACTTGAACCATTTTTAATTTGTTCTTCAATTTGACCAATGAATTCAGGGTCACTTGCCACCATTAGATGGGCATCGAAAATCGCAAGCTCATCATCCGATAGACGACCAACAGCTTTCGTTTTCACCTTCTCAATATCAACTTTTGTCTTTTCTAATGATTCATTAAAAACAGTAAGTTCTGTTTCAACATCACTAAAGTTAGGATTAACAACTAAAACGGGTCTTTCTAATTTGTAGACTTTACTAATTGCGACTCCGCTCGATGCAGCGATACCTTTTAACATACTCCATTCCTCCATTATGATGTTTCAATTGTATCATTTATTATGCCTTTAAACAACGGACGAACTTGACCATTGCTGACTTTTTCACACGATAAAAATTAGATTTCGAATAGTAATCTTCCCACCAATACTTCTGTGAAAAAAGGATAAACTCATGCTTAAAAACATGTTGCTCATCCTCAGACATCGTTAACATCGCTAAATCAATAACCGTTCTCATACTCCCTTCAGAAACTTCCCATACTTCCTGCCGTTTTTGAAGAGCCACAAGATACTTAATAATTGCTTCCATTTCTTTGAAAGTCATACCATCACCACTTATACTATGCAACCAATGATTTAACTCCTATTTTTTGCATCATAAAATTCATAAATAATTGGATATTTTCTAGAAATTGAATGATTCTGTTCATGCACAGTCCAAACAATCTGTTTCCCGCCCAATAGTGAGTATAACCAAACCATTGGGTTCTTATTATACAATTTAACTTCAATAGCAATAAAATCTGGTCGAGTTAAGACATGATACAAAAGACTGTTCAAGAATAACCCAGTACGAAAGGTCTTATACTTCTGAATCGGCATTAACAGTTGCCCTCTAAATATTGTTGGAGCCAGTTTCTTCACTTCATAGACAATCCGTGGATCAAACGATTCAACAAAAAGCTCACCTTGATATCCCCTAAGAAGCTCAACTACTTTCTTCGTAAGTAATTTATCATCGTTTCCTGGTTTAATTTCTACTATCAATGGCACTCGAGTATTTACTAGATTAATAACCTCTTTAAAAAGTGGTATCCCCAATGATATGAGTTGTGAAGCATCAACATCAGCAACTTGTTGGTCAATGTCAAAGAGTCTCTTTAAATCATCATCATGAAAAACGACAACTTGCTGATCCTTACTCAGCTGAACATCCAACTCAATCCCTACTTTTTGGTTGATTGCTTGTTCAAAAGCTTCCACACTATTTTCACGAATCGACTGATCTTTCTCATACAAACCTCGATGTCCAAAGTATCTAGTTGTGAAATTAGCCTTTCTGGTAGGAAATATTAATATAATCACAATGATAAATAAAACTATGACAACCATTATTTAGTAAACTCACCAATAGTAGTATCACCATGTTTGACTTGAGACATAGTAACCAGAGCTAAGGCAATAAAGAAAGCAGCATAAGGAAATAGGATTCCAAATCCTAACTGATCAATTAAAAATCCCGATAAAATTGGTGTCACAATTTGGGCTGCCATTGAGAAAGAGTAATATAGACCCGTGTATCTTCCCACATCACTATCTTTACTCATCTGTAATACCATCGGTAATGAGTTAACATTTATTGCTGCCCACGCAAATCCAGCTAATAAAAAGTTCCCAATCATTAATGGTGAATATGACTTGTATAGAGTTGCGCTACCAAACGCCACCGTTAGCAACACAACACCTAATGCAATCATCTTCTTACGTCCAACTTTTGATGAAATATTACCAATAGGAATGAACGATATAATCGCTCCAACATTCGCAATTAACAAAACCATAGACGCTTGGGATTCAGTAAATCCAATATAGGAAGTAGCGTAACGAGAAAATGTAGACGTGACCGCATTATAGCCCATAAACCATAATGCGATTGATAACAGAATAAAGGTAAGTGATCGTTTAACAGGCTTTTCAAGCTCTGATCCTACTTCAGCTTGAACCTCTTCTTCGGTTTCAACACCATATTTAATCGATTCATCTTGCATTTCTTTTGCCCATTTGTTTTCACGAATGGTACCAATCATTAAAACAAGACCCAATCCCATAAATAGTGCGACCGCCAAGAATACAGGGAAATAGGAGTTCATTTTCTCAGGAGATAATTGACTAATGAAAAGTAAAGCAATAACCCCACCAACTGCACCCATTAGATTAATAATGGCATTTCCTTTTGAACGTAAAGGTTTCATAGTTACATCTGGCATTAATGCTACTGCTGGAGAACGATAGATTGCTACCGATAAGAGCATTATTCCTAATGTAACAAAGAATAAAACTAAATTCCCTTGAGTTGCTGTAAAAGGCAACATCACCATACCAATTATCGTTAAGATTGTTCCTATAACAATAAATGGCATTCTACGGCCATGTTTCGTTAT
>CAZWPP010000085.1:0-3701 GCA_964635335.1 uncultured Erysipelothrix sp.
TAGAGGATGGGCTAACTCAATTTAAGACTAAGTTTAACCCTTTGATTAATGAATACATTGGTGAATTTGATGTTCCTACCTCCATACTCTATAAAGGCTTTATGGCAGCGTGGAACTTAAGAACAACTTTAAAAGAACGAAAAAAACAAAAAAATCGTAACTAATACGATTTTTTTCATAGATAGAAGTATAGTGATTTTAATAAGTAAGCTTCTTTGTGTTTGATCGCTAACTGTTGTAAATAGTTTTTTACTGTATTCAAATCAATCTCATCTGATTGATAGGCATCAATTAGACCTAAGAAAGATTGTTTTTCTTCATCACTTGCGACTTTCTTAAAGTATCCCCACACATGTTGCAAGGTATTGATGGCTTGTCCTTTGTTTTCTTTTACCATGAGTCCTTCTTCAATCAAGCGATAAAAAGGAACCGAAATTCTCTCTGTTTTATCTTTTAACAATTGTCGTATTTGATTGTAGTGACTTTGAGATTTCTCAAGAATACTGTATTTGTACAAGCTCCACTCTTTTTCTAAATTAGAGGTTTTTGTGTTAACGCTGATACAGTTCATACATTTGATGCACGATAGATTGTCTTCTAATAGAATATCGACATTACTATGAATTTGATGAACCAACTCTAGAAATCCATCCGTGATGTGCGACTTTGATAAGGATGTATAGTAAAGAAGTGGTGCACCATCCTCTTGAGACCATGTTTGGCTGCATAGATCAATCCAATCCACATCAGACATATCTTTTAGCGTACAATAACTCAATGGAATATTAAATGCCTTAGAAAGCATAAGTTCATCTGATATTGAACTCTGATCAGTTTTAACAACCAGTCGTTGTTTTACACGATCAGATAGCTGATTGATAGTCTCTTTGTATTGACTGAAGAAGTACGTTGGTAACATAATTTTGTGTTCTACACCAAGCTCTAGAGCATCAAGAAAGTTTAATGTCTTAGTAACATCAAATGGCTTCTGTTGTGCTACAACTAGACGCAACCCGTTTCTTCTTATCTTCTCAACAAGATTACTTAACTGGTCTAGTTCACCCATATCCCTAAGAAAATCAGAACTAAGTTCAAATATCTTGATTCCATTCTTGATGTTATAGTCAATCATCTTTTCTAATGCATGGATGAAATTATCCTTTGTTTCAAATTCCAATCCAATCACTTGTCCACAATAACCAATTCTCATTGAATACTATTTTCTGGTATGATACCAAACCCATTCCGATAAAATTGAATAGCACTTGCTCCAATGAGAACTGTCATCCCCACTAAAGCAATTACTTGTAGAAGTCGAAACTCGTTGTTAAATCCTAATGGAGAACTTAAGAATTGATAAATCCCAAAGAATGCCCAAGCGACCGGTAAACCAAATACAGCATTTTTATTGATCAATTGTACAAGAATTACTAATGTCCCAGCGACAATTAACATAATGATTGCCCACACATCTTGTGCTAAACCAAAACCATCCCATTTTATTTTGACTAGGGTTGCCGCAATATTAACGACTGTTGCGATAAAGAGCCAACCGGTATACAGACCAAAAGTAAGTGGAAATAGATAATGCCTCGATTCCTGTAATTGTAGTAGCTTCATACAAATTAGAGATAGGGATAACACTAATGCACCGATAAAGAGAACGGATACTTCCAGTTGAACATAAGAAAAGCTAACAATCCACGCAATGTTCAGTAGACATGACAACCAAAACAACAAGGATATTTCATTGACCACTCGTTGGACATAAGGATCATCCTTTTTAAACAACATTACGACTACTGAAATAATTAGTAATGAATAGATAACTGCCCAAATACTAAAGGTCGATGGACCAGGTGTAATGAGGGTCACAAACTTATCAGATATTTCTTTTTGTGAGAGCCCATTAATATACCCCAATGCCCCTAGGGTATTAATAATGAGGGTTGCTGCTAACAAACCAATACTAATCCACGCTTTTTTAACATGATTCATGTTCTTTCTCCTTTTCTTTATTGATGTAGAAATAATGTCACAAGAACCTTATCTCCACCTTTTTTCCCGAGTGCTCGCCTAATTTCTTTATTAATCGAAATGATTTTATCTTCATTCTTGCGAGGTGCCAAATTAATGTTATTAACTATCACCTCATCAATGGTTCCTGATACCTTCATCGTACCCCACGTACCAACAATGTTCATGGTGTTTGGTATTCTGATGTGATGTGTCCAAGCACCAAATCCTTTTTGATAAACTAGTTCTAGCTCTTCATTTTCGATAAGTTTTATCATAAAAATATCAACCTACTCTTTATCCTTCTTTACTTAAGAATATCACAAATCAATTATCGATGGTATAAATAAAATAGGTGCAACCAATGTTTCACCTAACTGTCTTTATGTTTACAAAAATAAATAGCATTAATAATAATTTAAACGAATTGTTACAGATTACTGACGTTTGTTGACTTCAATTCTTATGAACTCAGGCAAGTAGTTGGGTGTACACCTTTTTGAGACCTTATCATGTTCATAAAGACCTGTTTTCTTGCCCAACTCAATACAACGTTCACGATTCTTTTCATCATAGACACCAATCCAACCAGCTAAAAGATTCATAGCCCATTGTACTTCAGGTTCTTCTTTCATAATATTTAACTCGATTTCAGACAGCAAAGTAGCATTGTTTTCTTGTGGTGTTTGTCCAGTCCAGCGCAATCGCCCTTGATAATACCAGAAAGCTCTTCGTTGAAGGGCTGATGGACTTGTTTTCCAAGACTCTAACAAGGCTAGTGTCTTTTTGTCTTTGGTTAACTGATTAGCCATGAGCCAATCCATCAGATTAATCTTCTCTTCAAAAGGATGTTGTTGCATATCCATAGCGAGTCGATTCAACACATCTTCTGAAAGAAGCTTTTTGTCCATGATTAAGATAGCTAATAATCGTGGTAAATATGCTTCTGTTGACCACAGTTCAAAAGCTAATGTGTGATTTGCTTTAATCTGTTTAGCGATTCTTCGTAGATCACCCATTCTTGTGTTTGAGTGGATCTGATCTAAAATTACCTTTGCTTCTGAACACAAATGTCTAATATCTTCCATATTCGACTTACTCCTTCGTCAAAATGTATACCATTTTAAATTCATCTTTTGTTTTGTGAAAATTGTAACAGGGTCTTGAAGACTGACTTAATTCTTTGACAACAAACAAATACTTTCCATGTGTTCCGTAAATGGAAATTGGTCCACCATAACATGAGTAACAACTTTGTACTCATCACGAATCAACTCAATATCACGACTCAAAGTTTCTGGGTTGCACGAAATATACAGAACTCGTTTTGGTCCAAGCCGTTTGACATTATCCAGAAATTCTTTGGTTGAGCCATCACGAGGAGGATCCAAGATTAGTACATCAATCGCACTTTCTGTTTTGCTTAAAAATTCTGTCGCATCAGCTTCAAAAAACTGGACATTATCAGCTCGATTCAACCGTTTGTTAATAGTCGCATCTTTGATGGCTTTGGTATTTAGTTCAACCCCAATACTTTGTTTAGAGTACTGAGAACTCAAGAGAGTAATGGTACCAATTCCACAGTAAGCATCCAACACCACTTCATCTTTTTGTATATTCACTAGCTCTAAAGCTTTTTTATAAAGAATTTCCGTTTGTTGTGGATTCACTTGATAAAATGATAA
>CAZWPP010000086.1:0-3683 GCA_964635335.1 uncultured Erysipelothrix sp.
TGTCTCCTTTCTTTCTCTAGAGTATTATACACTAATTCATAATAATTAATAAATGAAGAAGCTTTCTCTTGTTTAACGACTTATTTTTGTGATTTTTTTAAAGTAAAATAAACTTTATTATAAAAGGTAAATATATTGTATATTTGTAAGCGTTTACGATATAATTGGAGTAACAAGAGAAAGGAAGTATATATAATGAGACTTGTTGAATTGAGAGGTTGCACAAAAGAATTAGCTGATAAGCTAAAGGCAGAAGGAATTCAGACGTCAGAAGAGTTTTTAGAAGTTTGTAGAACCAAGAAAGGTCGTAAAGAATTAGCTCACAAAGTTGGTGTTGATGAAAAGGAAATTCTTGAACTTACTAATCGTGCTGACTTAGCTCGTGTTAAAGGTATTGGTCGCCAATACTCAAATCTACTAGAAGTTGCTGGTATTGATACTGTTGCTGAATTAGCAACTCGAAAACCAGAAAACTTAGTAGCAAAACTTGAAGAAGTAAATGCTATTGAAAAAGTATGTGATCGTACACCTGCGCTCACTAGTGTTGAAGACTGGGTTGAACAAGCTAAAGCTTTACCTAGAGGTATTGAATACTAATACGAACGTTAAACGGAATTTGATAATAGACGACTCATGGTAAGAGAAACCATGAGTTTTTTTGTGATCACATAAAAAAACTACTAACTTTTTATAGTTAGCAGTTTCTGTTGAACTATTTTACGTACTTAATAATTACTTTTCGGTAAGGTCCTTCGCCTTCACTCTCTGTTTTGATGTGTTCAAAATCAGTAAGAGCTTGATGGACTGCTTTTCTCTCATCGTTAGGCATTGGATCAAGTGTTGCGCTAATTCTAGAGCGTTGAACACTTTTTGCGATACGACGTGCCATTGATTTAACTTTTGCGTAGCGATCTTGTTTGTATCCATTGATATCAATCATGAGATAGAAACGATTTTTGTAGTGGGCATTGACTGCTGCACGAGTTAAGAAGTTAAGTCCTTGTAGACTTTGTCCGTTCTTCCCAATTAGAATCGCATTGTTATCAGCGTTCAAATCAACATAATAATTGTTGTTTTCATAGTTAACTGTAACATCCACATCCAAGTCTAGATTATTGAAGAAGTTTTCTAAATAACCTTTAATGAAATTTACAACATCGTCGTATGCATAAACATCCGCTGTAACCGATGCTCCAAATCCTAGAAATCCGCTTTTCTCTTCAGTAACAAAGTGTGTTAAGTCACTGACTTCTACTCCTTTTTGTTTCGCAACTGTTTGAAGAAGTTCTTCTAACGTTTTAGCTGTATAAGATTTCATTAGTTACTACCATTTAAGTTCATGTGTCTTTGTGTAAAGAATTGTTGAACAATTCTAACTGCTGCACTGACAATTAAGTAAATGACCATTGCTGAGTTCATTACTAGGCCGAAGTATCCCATCATTGCGACCATGACATACATCATTGTATTGTTGTTTTGAGGAGGCTTTTGTCCAGGATAAGTTTTAATTGATTTCTTAGCAAGGTATGAAGGTAAGAATGCTGAAATAACTTGTACGATTAATAAAACAATAAAGAGTACGAAATAGAAAGGTTCTCCTGCTTGCATTCCTGCCATTGGTGTCGTAAAGAGAGAGTTTCCTAAGAATTTTCCATCGATGACAACTTGTGCCCGTTGGACAGCTTGCCATAATGCTAATAGCACTGGTAATGTAGCGAAGGTTGGAATAAAAATACTTCCTAATTTAATATCATTCTTTTTATAAAGATTTTGAATTTCGGTATTCATCCTTAATTGTGAGTTTTGATCAGTTAATCCTTTATACTTTTCTTGAATTTGTTGTATCTTTGGATTGATCATTTGCATTTTTTGGTTCATTACTTGTGACTTAAGTTGTGATGGAAACATTGCTACGTTAACAAGAGCAGTTAAAATTACGATTCCCATAAATACACCTGTATATTGAGAGATGAAGTTTAGAAATTGTGCTAGTGGCCATACAATTAATGCATCGAACCATCCCATACTAAATGACCAAGTGTCGCCAAGTGCAATTATTTTATCTGGTAATACTTTACCGTCTGGTCCAACTACGCTTTTACATCCCACTAAAAATAACATTAACAATAGTGGAACAATTACTTTCCAACGTGAAGATTTAAATTTTATCATTACTTTCTCCTAATCTTTATTTTCTTCATTAATTCACTAAATTGTTCTAGATTTTCTTTAAACGAGTAATCAAAATATTTTTTCCTAGCTAGAACAATGATATCAATCTCTTCATTAAAACTAAGGACTTGTTGGCAAATCATGCGAATTTGTCGTTTTACTTTGCTTCGAACAACGGCATTACCTAATTTTTTTGAAGCTGAAATACCAACTCGTGAATACTCTAAGCTTCTTGGTTGATAGTATATCGTAAAACTATCAGAATTCACAAATTGACGTTGACCCAAGATTCTTTGAAATTCTTGGTTCTTCTTTACACGGAATTTTTTCTTCATAGTAGATAATTAGAAAAAAGCCACCTTATGGTAGCTTTTAAGCAGATAATCTAACTCTTCCTTTAGCACGTCTTCTAGCTAATACGCGTCTACCGCCAACAGTTTTCATACGGGCTCTAAAACCATGAGTTTTTTGATGTTTCCTTTTGCTCGGTTGATAAGTTCTTTTCATTACAGAACCACCTCCGTTCTCTTCAATAGTTGAGCAATTGCTAGTTGATTATATCCTAAAATAAAGTTAATAGTCAAGTTTATTCACCAAATCAGAAGTATTAACTTTTGAAGAATCCCTTATAATAAGAAAAGGCTTTCTTCAGCTCTCTATTATTTGATCTAATTTATCAAATTTCCCTAATTATATTTCGTAATTTTCAAGTTTCTAATCAGATACAAAGTGTTTTAAATCAAGCCTATTTTAGTACATAAAATTGTATCGAAAAAAATGAAAATTGATGTATACTAAAGATGATACTTGAAATTCAACTTTCTCTTAAAGTGAATTCCTTTATCCTTTCACCTGTTTTCTAAAAGAGCGACTTCGGTCGTTTTTTTAGTTTATTGATCAATTGTGATTAACTCGCTAAAATACACAAAGTTACTAACACTCTTTATCCACAAGCTAACCACAAAGAAAAGTTATCCCTTATCCACAGTTGTGGAAACTGTTAAAAAGTTAAAAATATCCACTATCTAGTAGCTTTTACGATGTTGATAAATTGTTTACAAGATAATAAACACCACAATTTATCCACAAATCTACACAATAGGTTATCCACACACTTTCTATTCACAAGTTATCCACAATTAAAAGATGTGGATAACTCAAAAATTCCCTTAATAGTAGACTTTTTTCTTGATGCATTGTTGATAACTTTTTAAAATCTTATTTGCGTATGGAAAACACGTTTTTATTTGTTATCATTACTACTGAGAAGGAGAGATTATTGTGACAACTGTTCAAATATTCTTAGATGAAGTTTGGAATAAAACACTGTCCATAATTAAAGAGAGTCAGCATTTTGACGATTCAGTTTTTAAAAATTTCTATGAAAATGATACGAAATTACTTAGTTTAGATGACAATATTGCCATTATTCAAGTTCCTTTTACTGTAAATCAGATTATCATTAATCAAGAGAAAAATTTTATTATAGACTGTTTAAAACAAGTCAATGA
>CAZWPP010000087.1:0-3634 GCA_964635335.1 uncultured Erysipelothrix sp.
TCTCCTTTTATCATTTAGAACTTAACGATAGTTTCTTCGTTTATAAGCTCTTTCTTTTTCTTCACGTATAAATGTTGTAAGCCAGTTATAAACTCTTTTAGAAATCCAATAGAGGAAGTATGCGGCTGCCCATAAGAATATCCATAAGAAGATATGTCCTACATAACCTAAATTCGTCTGGTAAAAGTTTTTTCCAATTTCCAAAGACGTAAGCTGTCCTATAATCGCTAATAAGTGGGTTGCCCCTAAATAAACAAGTAACCCTATACCCCATAATAGCACGATTATGAGTAATCCTACAAATCCTTTAATGAACAATTGTTGTGTTTTACTATTCATTTCCTTGCACCTTCTCAAATAATAACGGATCAAATGTTTTTTGTCGAACACTTTCAATTTCTTCTTTATAAGGAGCTTTGTTATCAATCCAAGGGGTCTCTAATATTTTTACCAAATGTTCTAATCGCGGATGATAAAACACATTAAGAAGTTGTTGAAATCCAATATTTCCATACCCTAAATTAGCATGACGATCTTTTTTTGCTCCACGAACATTCTTAGAATCATTGACATGCAGTACTTTGAGGTGTTCTAGCCCAATGATTCTGTCAAATTCATCTAAGACAGCATCTAAATCATCTAAGTTATATCCAGCATCATGAACATGACAAGTATCTAATGTAAATCCAATGTGTTGTTTTTTGTTAACACCTTCATAGATCTCTTTCAATTGTTCAAAGTTAACTCCTATTTCACTACCTTTACCTGCCATTGTTTCCAATGCTATCACAATATTGTGGCTTTCTCGATTATCCAGAACCATATTTAGTCCTTTAATAATTTGAGCAATTCCCGCTTCTTCACCTTGTTGAACATGACTACCAGGATGTAAGACAATAGTGCTTATTCCCATTTCAAGTGCCCGATCAATTTCTTTATCAAGAAATTCTACAGCTAACTCAAAGACTTCTGGTTTTACTGTGTTTGCTAGATTAATAATGTAAGGTGCATGTAACACAATATTCTCTTTATCAAAGCCAACTTGTTGCATATAAGCTTGTGCTTCTTCAATTTTAAAGCTTGAAACAGGGATGCGGCGAGTGTTTTGGGGAGCTCCTGAATAAATCATCATCGCATTAGCATTATATGAAACACTTTCTTTAATTGCTGCCAGTAAATAGTCTGGGGATGTCATGGATACATGTGAGCCTATTTTTAACATTTATTCTCCTTCTTCAGTCGTTCTAATACTTTTCTAACATTCGTTTTTGCACTCTCATTCACAATGATTATGTCTGCTTGTTGTAATTTTGCGATTGACAGTAACTGTCCACTAATTGCAGTTGACATTGAGACACCAATAACAAGAAAGACATCTTTATCAGTTAATGAGCTTACTTTGTCGATTGCTAATCCGTAATTTGGCGCCATATCTCCATACAAAACTGGTTTTTCACGAAGTTGATCACTAATTGATAATTCATCGTTGGTTGGCATCTCTCCATGAAGACACAAGGGAATTGACCCCGCTTTTTGATGCAACCCATCAATATTCATTGTAATAATATCAACGTGATACTCCTTTAGTGCAATGTGGGCATCATTAGGAGTTGCTCTATCAATTTGATTTTTAAGTTCTCTAATTACTTGCCTGTATTTTTCTGGATAAGTATTTGCGAAGTGACGATGAAGACAATTTCTTACATCAGGACGCTCCATAAAGGTGTCGATACCACTTTCTTTAGAAATACCTGCTCCAGTAAAAGCTAAAATCATTCAATACCACACGAAACAGTATCGGATTCGAAACTTGTTTCTTCTTCAATTTGAGAGATCATCGCAACTCGTTGAGTATGACGTCCTTCCATCGGTGTTGAGTTAATAAAACTATCAACAATATCTTTAGCTAACTCCCCTGCAACAATTCTTGCTCCAAAAGCAACGATTTGACAATGATTATGTTCTCTAGCTAAATGAGCTGACGTTGCTTCAGAAACACAAGCTGCTCGAACTCCTTTGACTTTGTTAGCTGCTATTGAAATTCCCAACCCTGTACCACAGATAAGAATCCCTAAATCAATTTCTTTACTAACAATCGCTTGTCCTACTTTTTTGCCATAATCAGGGTAGTTCACTGAATCCAGTGTATCTGTTCCGTAGTTAATTACCTCATGTCCTTGCATTTCTAAATGTTCCAAAACTTCTTTTTTTAATGAAACACCTGCATGATCATTTGCTATTCCAATTTTCATATATCCTTCTCCTTTATTTTTTAACATACTGAAGTGCTAAACACCCAAGACCCGTATGGACCCCAACTACTGAAACCAAATCAACTACGTATACATCAAGATTTTCAATTTTGGAAGTAAGTAATTCGACCATTTTATTTGCTGTTTCTGGCGCTAAAACATGAGTCACGCAGACTTTGTAACTACTATCAATTCCTTTTTCTATAAAATGTTCTAAGACATAATTCATTGCTTTATTCATGGTTCTTACTTTTTTATACGATTCTATTTTCCCTTTTGTTTCTTCGTTTAGATACAAGATTGGAGTAATTTTTAGTAATCCAGCGAGTTTAGCAGCCATCGGAGTTAAGCGTCCACCACGTTGTAGATGTTTCATATCAATTGGAATGACAAAGGTAATGGAATGATCAATCATGTCTTGAAGTTCTTGTTGAACTTTGTCAACCGACTGTCCTTGATCAAACATCTTCCTAGCTTTCATTGCACATTCTAATTGAACACGCGCTGTTGTAAAACAATCAATTCCGAAGTAGGTAAGTCCTTCTTGTTCAACAACCATTTTAACAGTTGGAATTGTTGAACTTAATCCTGTAGTAATGTTGACACAATAAACACTGTCATAACCATCTTTTTTTATTTGTTGTACAACATCATGAACATCTTGAACAATTGGTCCTGATGTTTTTAACATCATTCCTTTTTCGATTAACCTATACGTCTCTACTGAAGTAATTTCTTGACCATCTCGCAAGCCTTTTTCAGGTGTTATTACTTGTAAACTTACACAGTAAAGACCTTCTAAGTTGATATTTTCTCCATAGTAGTTACTTCCACTATCGATTAATACTGCAATTTTCATACCTTCTCCTTAACAATCATCCTTTGTTAATTATACACTATATTTAATACTTTGTTGCTTTGTTCAAAAGAGAATATTAGATGTTTTGATAGTAAAAGCTTTCTTTTACTAAAATTATTTGATATTTTGCTTGACAAACTTAATTTTAGTAAATATCATGTAACTATAATATGTCATTAATCTTTCATCCAATTGCATATTTTTAGCAAAATTAACTTTCTTGTATAAAAATAATTGTTAAATGTTTGATTGTGATATATAATAAAGACAGAGGTGAAAGATATGACATTTAAAGAGTTATTGAAGCTAAAGGGCTTCACTGGCTATCGTATTGCGAAAGAAGCTCAGATTCATCAACCAGCAATTTCTCAAATGGTAACCAATAAGAGAGATCCATTGAACATGTCAGTTTATGCTGCAAAACGTGCAGCTTCAGCACTTGGTATGTCATTGGATGATTTCTACGACGCTCTAGACAAAAAGAAAAATAAATAAAAAGACTCCTGAAAAGGAGCCTTTTTAT
>CAZWPP010000088.1:0-3609 GCA_964635335.1 uncultured Erysipelothrix sp.
GCTTGTATCCGCTGTGGAGCTTGTTATGATGCATGTCCTGTTCATGCCATCTCAAGACAATAGGAGAATCATATGAGTCAACAAAAAACCCCAGTAACAATTACCATTAATGGTAAAACCATTGTTACCCATGATAAAGAAACAATATTGCATGCAGCCAATGAGAATGGTTTTAAAATACCAACCTTGTGTCATTACCATAAACTAGCTAAAGCAGAAGAAGGAACAGGGTCGCACCATTTTAACTCGGGATCTTGCCGTGTCTGTATGGTTATGGATAAGAAAAGAGATAAATTGATTCCAGCGTGTGTCACTCCGTGTAGTGAAGGTATGGATATCAGTATTAATGATTTAAAGGTTATTCAAAATCGTCGCAATGTCCTTGAACTGATTTTAAGTGACCATCCAAAAGATTGTCTAACGTGTAGTAAGAGTGGACAATGTGAACTCCAAGAATTAGCTGCAGAAGTTGATTTAAGACAACTGCGCTATGAAGGGGAACAACGTCATGAAAAAGTGGATACGAGTTCACTATCGATTGTACGCGATATGAACAAATGTATCTATTGTAAACGGTGTGTGGTCATGTGTAATGATGTCCAAAAGGTTGGTGTTTTATCAGCTGCAGGAAGAGGTTTTCATTCAACCATTTCAACACCCTTTGATTTACCACTGTCTGATACCAATTGTACATTTTGTGGACAATGTGTTTCAGTTTGTCCAACTGGAGCTTTAACGGAAGTCAGTAACGTTGATGAAGTGTGGAAAGCACTCGTATCCAATAAATATGTGGTGGTTCAAACGGCTCCTGCTATCCGGGTTGCTTTAGGGGAAGAGTTTGGTTATCCAGCGGGGACCAATGTGACCGGTAAAATGGTTAGAGCGCTTCGTCAAATGGGATTTCAAAAAGTCTTTGACACCAACTTTGCGGCGGACTTAACCATCATGGAAGAAGCAGCAGAACTTGTCGACCGTCTAAGAAACAACAAACGGTTACCAATCTTAACATCGTGTTGTCCAGGATGGGTAAAGTATCTTGAACATCAGTTCAGTGATCTTCTAGATATCCCATCGACTTGTAAATCCCCTCATGAAATGTTTGGTTCCATCACTAAAACTTACTTTGCGCTACAAATGGGATTAGATCCTAAAGACATTGTGGTTGTTTCAGTCATGCCATGCTTAGCGAAAAAATATGAATCCGCACGACCTGAATTAGGTCATGAAGAAGGGTATAGTGATGTAGATATCGTTGTCACAACTCGAGAACTAGCGAAGATGATAAAAGAAATATCGATTGATTTTGATAACTTAGAAGAAGATGATTTTGATAATCCATTTGGTGAATCCAGTGGAGCAGGAAATATCTTTGCGAGTAGTGGGGGTGTTATTGAAGCAGCTCTTCGTACAGCATACGAATGGATAACAGGAGATGAACTAACCCAACTAGATTTTACAGATTTAAGAGGTTTAAAAGGTTCAAAAGAAGCAACCATTGAGATAGATGGAAAACCATTTACCATTGGGGTAGTGTCTGGTTTAGGGAATGCGAACACGTTACTAAGAAAAATTAGACGTGGTGAAGCACACTATGATGCCATTGAAATTATGGCATGTCCTGGAGGTTGTATTGCGGGAGGTGGTCAACCGTATCACCATGGTGATCAAGACATAATTAAAGCACGCATGAATTCTATCTATCAGATTGATAAAGGAAAAATCATTCGTCAATCGCATAAGAATCCACAAATCTTAAAACTGTATGAAGAGTTCTTAGGGGAACCGTATGGAGAAAAAGCCCATGCACTACTTCATACTCATTATGTAAAGAGAGAGAAAATGTAAAAAGAACAAGCTTCGGCTTGTTCTTTTTTAGTTAATTATCTTGAATGGAACTTGAGAGTAAAACGTAATCCACAGCTCTAAGTGCATCAATATCTTTGCCTCCAGCATACGAGATGGAGGATTGTAAGTCTTGTTTCATTTCAGTGAGTGTGTGCTGAATACTTCCTTTGAACTCGACAAGTTCTCTTTTACCTTCAACATTAACGTATTCACCTTTTTGGTATTGTGAAGCAGAACCATAATATTCTTTGTAATGAATTCCATCAATGAACACATCTTGTCCAGGAGATTCTTCATGTCCAGAGAACAGTGATCCAATCATGACCATGCTTGCTCCCATACGAATGCTTTTGGCGATATCACCATTGTGACGAATTCCTCCATCCGCAATAATAGGTTTACGAGCGGCTTTTGCGCACCAACGAACAGCAGCTAATTGCCATCCACCGGTACCAAACCCTGTTTTCATTTTAGTGATACAAACTTTTCCTGGTCCAATACCAACTTTTGTTGCGTCTGCTCCAGCATTTTCAAGTTCTCTAACACCTTCTGGGGTACCAACATTGCCAGCAATTAGGAAAGTTTCTGGCAAACGTTCTTTAATGTATTTAATCATCTCAATCACGATGTCACTGTGTCCGTGGGCAATATCGATGGTAATGTAATCAGGCAAAACATTCTCTTTGACAAATCGATCAATTAAGTCTTTTTCTGATTGGCGAATTCCTACGGAGATACTTGCGTATAGATGTTGAGCTTGCATGCGTTTCACAAAATCGAAGCGATCATCTTCATCAAAACGATGCATTATATAGAAATAATTGTGGCTCGCAAAATAAACAGCTAATGGCTCATCGATAATAGTGGCCATGTTAGCTGGGACAATAGGTAGTTCGAATCTGTGGTTACCAAATTGAATGGATGTATCACATTCTTTACGACTCTTGACGATACATTTTGCTGGAATTAATTGGACATCTTCATAATCAAATGCGCGCATAGGGATGATTTCCTCATTTCTATTTTTCCTTTTTTGACGCTTCTAATATATCATAAATGCAATCAAAGAAGAAACGAATGTCAAACTTTACTACAAATAAAAGCCTGTTGACTGTATTTCTCTTGAGTTTGTGAGAAAATAGAAATATACTAAAAAATTGTAAAAGGAGTCTTCTATGAAAAACACAAAAAGAATTGCTTATTTAGGCGTTTTAATAGCGGTAATCGTTGTTTTAGCAGCAGTACCACAAATTGGGTTTATCCAAATACCACCTTTATCACTAACAATTGTACATATTCCTGTCATCATTGGGGCAATCGCACTCAAAGGGAATGCAGGGATTATTTTATCATTAGCCTTTGGGATCGCATCTTGGGCAGTAGCTTCTTCTAGAGGAGCAGCTACAGATTTGTTGTTTATGAATCCATTGGTATCGGTATTACCTCGAGTGATCTTTGGGATAGTGCTGACGGGATTAGTTAATATCATGGATAAGATCAAGATGAAAGACTCTTTAAAAAATGGAGTAATAGCGTTAGTCGGAAGTTTAGTGCACTCATTAATCGTCCTTTTTGCGTTAATGGTTTCCATTGGTTTAAGTTCAAATAACTTGTTCTCATTGGATAACTGGGGACTGCTCTTAGGTGCCTTCTTCGCCTTGAATGTTATCGGTGAAGCAATCGCCAGTGTGATCTTGACTGTTCCTGTTGTAAAAGCATTAAAATCAGTTATTGACTAATCGATACGGTTAGTCTTTTTTAATG
>CAZWPP010000089.1:0-3585 GCA_964635335.1 uncultured Erysipelothrix sp.
ATGATGATTGCGGGGACAATGGGGACAGTCGCTTTGTTTATTGAGTCAAAGATGCCTGCTCTACTTGCGGATTATATAATTGATAAGGCACCGGATGTGAAGTGGGTCGTGTTGGCACTGAGTTTGTTTTCGGGGATCATTTCGGCATTTGTGGATAATGTAGCGACTGTGTTGATGGTGGCTCCTGTGGCTGTTCAGATTGCGAAGAAATTGAATATTTCTCCGGTGAAGAGTGTGATTGCGATTTCGATTGCGTCTAACTTGCAGGGAGCTGCGACACTGGTTGGGGATACGACCTCTATTTTATTGGGTGGTCATGCGGACATGAACTTTATGGATTTCTTTGTCTATCAAGGAAAGCCTGGTCTGTTTTGGATTGTTCAGTTGAGTATGATGGCTGCGACGTTGATTTTGTATGTGGTGTTTCGTAAGGATAATCAGAAGGTTCATTTAGAGGAGTATACTGAAGTGAAGGACTTGGTTCCTACTTTCTTACTGCTTGGTACTATATTGAGTTTGATTGTGGCGAGTTTCTTACCGAATATGCCAGCATTAATTAATGGTTATATTTGTATGGGCTTTTTACTGCTTGGTTTAGTTATTCAGTCGGTTCGTTACTCGTTTTCTGATACCCTTAAGACCATTACTGCAGAGCTTGATTTCTTTACGCTGTTTTTGTTAGCTGGATTGTTTGTGGTAATTGCGGGGATATCTGAAGTTGGTGCAATAGATGAGATTGCGAAATTGTTTGTGAAGTTTGGTGGAACCAATGTGTTTGTATTGTATACCTTGTTGACGTTTGCAAGTGTTATCTTGTCAGCGTTTATTGATAATATTCCGTATGTGGCGACAATGCTTCCTGTTGTGAGTGGAATTGCGGCTCAGTTAGGTCTTGATCCTACGGTTCTGTACTTTGGATTGTTGTCTGGGGCTACTTTAGGTGGTAACTTGACTCCGATTGGGGCTTCGGCGAATATTGCTGCGATTGGTATCTTGAGAAAAGAAAATCATGAAGTCAAACCGTGGACATTTATGAAGATTTCGATTCCATATACATTGGCTGCAGTGTTGTCTGGTTATGTACTAATCTGGTTACTGTTTGGAATTTAAATGTAAGTTTTTGTGTAAATATATTACAATAATTAGCAATAATTCTTTATAGCTGTTATACTATTGCCGTAAGGAGATCGATATGACACAAATTAAAACTGTTCGTGACACCTTTGAGAGTATAGAAGAAACGTACACAAGGTTGTCTAAAGCTATTGAGGATGGTCTAACGGTAGAGGATTTTAATCCTTCACTTAATGAAATTGAGGTTGATATTTATCATGAGATTGTCAAGTTCAATGAAGTTCATCCGAATGCTATTAAAGAACTCTATTCTAAATAAGAAGCACGGTTACACGTGTTTCTTTTTTTGTCGTTTTTTTATATTTGATTCATAACGAGTTTATGGGTACACTATGTCTATGAGAGATTTTAAGGGAAAGAGCACACTAGTGCTCGTGGAAGATTTTTGTGTTATTAGTGTTAAGGTGTCTAGTGCTATTAAGTATGATGGGGACATTATTGAGCTTTCGAGTCTTAAGATTCGTAATGGTGTGGTGGTTGATACCTTTGATCAGTTGTTGAAGCCTCGCCATTCTATTTTTTATAATTCAATGGTAGTGACCAATATTTCCAATGCAATGGTGAAAGATAGTCCACTGTTTAGTGAGATTATTGATGCTTTTAAAGAGTTTATTGGTGATGATATTTTGGTGAGTCATTCGATTGCTCAGGATTATAATCCGATTTATGATAGTTGTGTGTTGTATGGAGTTGAGCCGATTAAGAATGATTTTATTGATACGCTTCGACTAAGCCGAAGGATTTTAACGTTCTTGAAGAATCATTCGATGGTATCACTTTGTGATTATTTTAAAGTGAAGAGCGTGAATCATCGGGCGATTGATGATTGTTACACGAAGTTATGGATTTATCAGGAGCTTAAAAAGCGCTTAAGTGATGAGCAGATTCAGAAGCTTTCTGAAGTTAAGTCGATTAAGTACAACAATCATGCAGGAGTTTTGGAGGTTGATCCTTCCTTGTTTAATACGAATCACAAGTTTTATAACAAACGGGTTGCGATTGGATGCAAGATTCCGGCGTACACCCGCAAACAAATTGTTGAGATGATTACCAATGCAGGTGGTTCTTTTGATAAGCGGGTGAGTCGAAAAACTGACTATATCATCTGGGGTGATGAGGAGCTTCAATGGGAGCGTTATGGTGATTTGAGCACGAATCAAATCATTGCGGAGAACCATATTAAGTCTAAGAGAAGTAAAATTGAGATTATTTATTTAGAAGAGTTTGAAAAGCTGATTGCTGATTATAAGAAGATTTTGGGTTACCAAAAAACATACATCTATTGAGTGGGATGTATGTTTTGTTTTGATTGAGTAATAGTTTTTTATTAATTACGTCTACTAACTTATGGAGAGAATTAAGAATCTCTTGAAAAGAGCTACTTTTTCATTTGTTTGTGTGCTTCATCTACTGCATACAATACAATTGTTAATATAAAAGTGATTGGTAAACTTAGGATACCTAACACCTTCCATGATGCATTTATGATTCGTTTTACAAGTATGTCCATTTATTTCCCTCACTTTCTTTATACTAAAACTATACATAAGCTTGATGTCAATGTTGATATAGATTTTACTGCTTCATCGATTAATTCTATATCACTTTAAATAGCAATTTCCAAAGTTTTTGCTATTAACAGAATAAAGTCTGTTGTTCATGAATAAAGTAATTTTTCCGATTTCTGTTACTTTTTGAAATCTTCTTTACGTTAGTTTATCACACACTTTGAAATAATTATAACTTATCTAGTAATTAAGTTTCGTTTAATCTTTTTGTGTTGTAACTTGGATATTATCCAATTGATTCCTCTTTGGATTCTGTGTACACTAATCCTATGAGATATTTAAAGGGAAATAGTACACTGGTACTGGTTGATGATTATTGTGTTGTGGATATTGAGACCTCAGATGCTAGTCAAGAGCGTGGGGATATTATTGAGTTGTCTAGCGTGAAGGTTAGAAATAATGAAGTCATTGATACTTTTAGTGTGTTGATTAAGCCAAGAAATCCAATTGATATTCACACGATGAGAATTCATAACATTACCAATAAGATGGTTATGAATGCACCAACCTTTCCTGAGGTAATTGATTCCTTTAAGGAGTTTATCCAAAAGGATATCCTTATTGGTCACAATGTTCACTTTGATATTAACTTTATCTATGATAGTTGTGTGAAGCACAATATTGAACCATTGACTAACGATTTCATTGATACCCTTCGGTTGAGTCGTAGAACTTATAGAGAAGTTCCTAATTATAAATTGACTACGCTTGCGACTCATTTTGGGTATAGTGCGACAACACATAGAGGATTGGATGATTGTTATAGTACCCACCTTGTTTATCAAGAATTGAAGAATCGTTTGTCTCCAAAGGAGATTGAAGCTCTTGCGGCAATTAAGTCCGTCTACTATTCTCACAAGGAGAGTACGATTGATGTGGATCC
>CAZWPP010000090.1:0-3549 GCA_964635335.1 uncultured Erysipelothrix sp.
CGCAAGCTTTTGTTTTGATGATAAGTTAATTCCTTTTCTACGAAAGATCCATGCAATAGAAGCAAAAATCACGAGAGCAAAATAGATAACTGGTAAATCTCCAAAAAGCAATTTTGTGCAATTCGATAAGAAAACACCGATAGCACCTAACTCAAACATACCTAGCAAGGAAAGTATTATCAGTGAAAGCGAGATTACAAAAATCCAAACAGGTGCCAGTGTTTGTTTTTTGCGTTTTCGATAGGTTCTTTTTGTTGTTTTTTTTCTACTCATAATTTACCTTATGGGTTTATTTCAATAATAACAGGTAAAATCATCGGTCTCTTACCAGTCATTTTTTGTACATACTTAACCATTTGTTCTTTAGCTTCAGTACGCGCTGCCATATTTTCGTAACGGTTTTCTTGAACTTGTTTCATAATTACTTGTTCCATAATTTTTCCACATTCTTTCACAACATAATCTGCATCTTTCAGATAGATAACTCCACGAGACTGGACATCTGGTCCTCCCAAAACTTCTTTAGTTTGAAAATCAATAACAATTCCTATAATAATTGCTCCATCGGTTGCGAGTGATTCTCTATCGCGTAAAACAAGTCCTGATGAATCAAGCGATTCGTTTCCATCAATTAACACTTCTTCTATGTTTACAAATTCAGACATGGACTTAAATTTACCATCTTCAAAACTCGCCACTTGACCATTGTCTAACACAATGATGTGATCTGCATAATAACCTCTATTTAATGCTAATGTGGCGTTATTAACAAGTTGTCTATAATCCCCTTTAAGTGGAATGTAGTAAGAAGGTTTCAAGAGTTGTAACATCATTTTTAGGTCTTCTGTAGAAGGATGCATCGTTAAAACATCTTCTCTATTTAATGTCGCAACATGAACTCCATCTTTGTATAATTCATCTTCCATTTTTGATGCATCTCGTTCAGCACCAGGAACCACTGGAGAACATATAACAACTGTATCCCCTTCTCTTAAACGAATTGAAGAATGATCACCTGTTGCAATTGTGTGCATTAGTCTAAAAACTTTTGGACCTTGTTCACTTACAACAATTATTACATCATCTATATCATTATTAAAAGAAGGATTTCTAATTTCCATTCCCACTGGAAATTGATAATACTTTAATTGAGATAAGTTATTTAAATATTGACGTTGATTCTCATTTGCGAAATAGAGTTTTCTTTTGTGTTTAACAGCAAGATCAATTACTTCCATTAATCGAAATAAATTTTGTTCATAAAGAGTAACGATAACCCTTCCTTCACTATTTTCTATGTATCTTTCTAATTGAGAAGCTATTCTGTGACGTGGAGAAGTAAAGCCAGGACGATCACTGGATTTTGATTCAGTCATTAGCATTAAGACATTTTTCTTTCCTAAATCAGCAAACTCCGTAATATCGCAGTCATAAGGTGATGATTCACTGATATCAAAATCAATGATATATTCACTAGCATGCACTATATATCCTTGCTCTGTAGAAATTGCCAAACCAAAAGTATCCGCAATTGAATGGGTCAAACCAAATGTTATAACTTTTAGTTTCCCAATGACAAGGTTTCCGTATCTCTTAATTCGATGCACTTTATATCCCTTAAGACCATGAGATTTAAGAATTGAATCGATAACAATGGCTGTAAAAGGTGCTGTATAAATAGGAATGTTAATTTCTTTAATTAGATATGGTAAAGCTCCCATCACATCATCGTGTGCATGAGTAATAAATATACCTAGTATTTTGTCTTTATTTTCAACAAGATAATGAAAATTTGGAATAATCATTTCTACACCTAATACATTATTTTCTGGATATTTTAGACCAGCATCTATGATAATTATTTGATCGTTAATTTCTACTAAAGTCATATTACGACCGTCTTCATCAAGACCTCCAAGAGTCATGATTCTTACTTTTTCCATTATATTTCCTCCAAAACCTTCTTTGCTAATTATACACTATCCGACTCTATTATCCAATCTGAAAATAGTTAGTTCACTAACTCACCTGATAGATACCATGTTTTGACACGATTGATTTTCACCTTGACTATATCTCCAATATTTACATTTTCGGCTTTGAAATTAACAACCTTTTGGGATGGAGTATACCCCGTGTAGATTGACTCATCTTTTTTAGAAAAACCATCGACAAGAACTTCTACTGTTTGATCAAGGTATGCTTGATTATTTTCTAATGAATATTTCTTAACTAGCTCATTAAGTTGTAACAACCTAGCTTTATTTTCTTGTGGGGTATTAACCGTTTCCATGTTTGCTGCAGGGGTCGAATTACGAGGTGAAAAAACGAAAGTATATGCATTGTCATATTTACAATGATTAAAAACATCCATTGTCTTTTGAAAGTCTTCTTCAGTTTCATTTGGAAACCCTACAATAATATCTGTGGATACAGAACATTGTGGAATAGCTTTTTTGATTTTATCAAACAAGGTGACATACTCTTCTTGTGTATATCTTCTTCCCATGAGTTTAAGTACTTTGTCACTACCGCTTTGAAGTGGTAAGTGAATATATGGCATGATGTTTTTATGTTTAGCAATAACATCAATCATTTTATCGGTAAAATCCCAAGGATGTGAAGTCATAAAACGAACTCTAGGAATATCGGTATTTGCTACTGCTTCTAATAAAGTCGCAAAACCATCTTCCATTTGTCTGTCTTTACCATATGCATTTACATTTTGTCCTAACAACGTAATTTCTTTATAGTTATCACGCACCAGTAGATTGACTTCCTCGATAATATCTTCCAACAAACGAGATCGTTGTTTTCCTCGTGTCATTGGAACAATACAGTAAGTACAAAACTTATCACAACCGTACATGATATTAACCCAAGCTTTATGATTTTGCGCTCGAGTCGAAGGAAGATTCTCAATAATATCCCCTTCTTCTGAAAAAACTTGTACAGTTCTTTCTTTTGAAAAATGAGCTTGTGTCAATAAATCTGCAAAATGATGAATGTTATGTGTACCAAAAATTAAGTCGACTTGGGGATACGTTTTAAGAATTTTCTTAACGATGACTTCTTCTTGAGTCATACAACCACAAACTCCTATAATAACATCTGGGTTCGCAGTTTTAATATGTTTAAGCTGACCGATTTCACCAAATACCTTGTTATTTGCGTTTTCACGAATCGAACAAGTATTGAGTAAAATGACATCTGCTTCATCGATTATAGTGGTTTTTGTGTAACTCATGTGTTCAAGAATTCCTGCCAATACTTCGGTATCTCTTTCGTTAGCTTGACACCCATATGTACGGATATAGTAGTGTTTATGTTTTCCGAGAATCTTTTGATCTTCGGTCAAATTAAATGTGTCATAAAGTACTTCTGCATGTTCTACTCTTCTTCTTTTTGCGTCATCATAAGATGGTAATTGCCAATTGTTTTTCATAAATCTCCTTTATCAATTGATTAAAAAAACCAGGATGTCCTGGTTTTCCTACTTAGATTTGTTCAATAGCTGATACTGGACAAGTCGGAATGCAAGCTCCACAG
>CAZWPP010000091.1:0-3506 GCA_964635335.1 uncultured Erysipelothrix sp.
ACTACCCATCGATTATTTTAAAGGAAGTCAATGTAGACGAGTTACCAGAAGTATCCGGACAGATGACTGTATTTAGTGTTCCAGCTGTTGTTTTATTAGCAGAAGGAAAAGAAATAATGAGACAAGCAGGGTACTTAAACTTAGGAACCTTAATGAACTTTTTGGATAGAATTACTGATTAAGTCATGAGGAGACATTATGTATACTTTTGAAGAATTAACGTACTCAGAATTTGACAATTTCGCACGAAACTATCCTGAATGTGCATTTGTTCAAAGTGAGAAAATGGCTCTGTTACAACAAACTCAAAACCGACGAGTAAAAACGGTTGGTGTAAAATATGATGGAAAATTAATAGCTGCTGGTCTTTTTTCAATTCGTCCAGTAATCTTAACATACTCGATTGCTCATTGTAATCAAGGACCATTGATAGACTTTAATAATAAAGAACTGGTTAAGTTCTTTTTTCAAAATGTTAAAGAATTACTTAAAAAAGAAAAATGTCTACATGCACTCATAACCCCAAATTTCCCAGTATATCTTCGAGATATTGATGCTGAAATAATTGGCAATACAAATAATCTTGCTTTTATTGAAAACTTAGAAAAAGCGAATGTAAAGCATAGAGGATTTGATAATTCACCAATCAATGGCATTGGTCGTTGGTTATTTATGAAAGACTTCTCTGATTTATTATCAGTTGATGATTTGATGAATAGCTTTGATCATCCAACTCGTAAAGCTATTCGTAAAACGATTAAGGATCAAATCGAAGTTATTGAAATTGAAGAAGATGAAATGCATATTTTCAAAGAACTTATGGAAAAAACATCGCAACGTCGAGATTTTAAAGATCGACCTCTTAACTATTATCAATCTCTGAAAAGAGTTTTTAAGGATGATTGTAAAGTTTTGGTTGCTAAACTAAATGTTGAAAAATACAGTGACTCTATTCATCAACAATACAAACAAGTTGAGTATGAAGTAAACGAATTACAACATCAAATTGAAACAACGAATGTCTCTAAGAAAATTGTTAATAAGCATCGGGTTGCTTGTGAGAATCTTGCTGTCCTAAAAAAACGTAAAGAAGAGTTAGTGCTGTTTACTAACCGAAAAGAAGTTACATTAGGTGGTGTCATTTACATTGTTTATGGAAACGAGCTAACTGCTTTATTTGCTGGAAATGATGATAAATACTTTGGATTTAATGGAACTCATGCTATTCACTATTACGCCATGTCAAAAGCAGTTGAACTAAAACTACAGCGATTTAACTTTTATGGTACAGCAGGTAAATTTAGTGGAAGCAATGATGAAGGGGTTTATAAGTTTAAAAAAGGGTTTGGAGGGTATGTTTTAGAACAACCTGGAGACTTTGAACTAGAGGTCTTGCCTCTTTTAAACAAAATGTACAATTTAATTCATAAGATAAAGAATAGAAAATAAAGGGTGAACCAATGGTATTTACCGAATTAACAATCAATGAATTTGAACAGTTTAGTCAAAGCTTTCATCCAACCTCATTTCTTCAAAGTGAAGCAATGGCTCTTGTTCAACAAGAACAACACAGAAAAGTAGTGTGTTATGGAATAAAAGACGGTACTACTATTATTGCTGCGGGATTATTTGTTTTACGAAAGGTCTTGTTGAATTACTATATTGCGAATTGTCACCAAGGACCATTAATGGACTATCATCAACAAGAAGTTGTCTCGCTTTTTATAAAAGGACTAAAAGCAGAACTAAAGAAGTTAAATTGTTTCAAACTTGTAATTACACCAAACTTTTTTGTTCATCCAAGAAATGATCAAGGAGAAATTATATCCTTAGAAAATAACTTGTCAGTGATTGAGTACTTAGGAAAACTTGGTCTAAAACATCAAGGGTTTGAGAACGACTTAATCAATGGAGTCGGTCGATGGTTTTTTATTAAAGACTTAACATCAATACATAATCAGGAAGACTTACTAGCTAGCTATGATCAGAATACTCGAAATGCGATAAGAAAAGCACAAAAACTTGATGTAGAAGTTGTGGAAGTAGAGCCAAGTCGATATAGTGAATTTAAACAATTGATGGAACATACGGCTCAACGAAGAGGGTTTATTGATCGGAAAGAAAGCTACTACGCACTATTGATGAAACATTTTAAGAAAGATAACAAAATTAAGGCTTATTTTGCTCAAATAAACCCGAAAAAGGCGATAGAGAAGCTACAACAACAACGATTGATTGAAGAAAACAATCTTAGTGACACACAAGCTCACTTGGAAAAATTTCCAAACTCTAAGAAATTTATTAATAAAAAACAAGCAATCATTGAAATGATTGAAAGCATTGACAAACGAATTGAGACTACTACTGAAATGTCAAAAGATGGGGATGTTGTTGTTCTTGCTGGGGCAATTTTTATTCATCACGGTAATGAAGTAACATACTTGTTTAGTGGAGCTTATGAAAAGTACTTTGGATACAACGCACCTTATCCAATACAAATGGTTGCTCAACAATGGGCACTAGAGAATAATTGTACTTCATACAATTTCTATGGGACACAAGGAAAATATGCTGAGGCAAATGACTTAGGGGTGTACAACTTCAAAAAGGGATTTGGTGGCTATGTATTAGAGCAACCAGGGAATTTTGAATTAGAAGTCATGACTTTGATAAATAAAGTATATCAATCAATTCATAAATTAAGAACTTAAGCAATTGAAAGGAAGTGGTAGTATGGTATTTGAAATACTAAAGAAGGAAGAATTTCAGAAGTTTGTTGATGAACATCCAAGAAACTGTTTTATTCAAACAAGCTACATGTATGATTCACAAATGAGCAGAAATCAAGATTCAATCATCGTCGGGATTAAGGATAATCAAGACATAGTCTGTGCGGGAATAGTTGTTTTGAGCTCAATGAAATTCAGTCTAAAGACTGCTACTCTTGTTTATGGACCAGTTATGGACTACAACAATACTAAACTTCTTTCATTGTTTTTAAATGAACTTGAAAGATTCTTAAAAAAGAAAAAAGTACTTTCTCTGTTGATTGCACCTAACATAGAAGCAATATCCTATGATGATGATTTTAAACCAAGTCCATTGAAGGATATAAAAGAAGTGGTGGATGTTTTTGAGAATGCCAATTTTGAATATAAAGGTCAAGAAATCGCAACGATGCATAATAACTGGATTATGGTGAAAGATTTAAAACAATATGATAGCTATGAAGAGTTATTTGAATCGTACACAAAGAAAACGAAAAACCGTGCACGCAAAGCAATCGAAAACGAAATCGTTATAGAAGAAATTGGATATGAAGAGCTTGGTCGCTTTTATACAATCGAAGAGCACACTTCAGAGACTCGAGAGTTTAAAGCACGTAATTTGTCTTATTTTCAATCTGTTTACAAAGCCTTCGAAAAAGTGAATGGGATTAGAGTTGTGGTATCAAAAGTGAATTTAAAGAAACTTTTTGACCAATCAAAAGAAAAGTTGGATGACGC
>CAZWPP010000092.1:0-3478 GCA_964635335.1 uncultured Erysipelothrix sp.
TGAATTTATGGCGCCGACAGCAGGAGTTGAACCTGCGACCTACTGCTTAGGAGGCGGTTGCTCTATCCACTGAGCTATGTCGGCAATTGTTTTCAAAAAGTATTTTATCATAGATTCATAAAAAGTTAACTTAAAAGTTCGTAGGAAACAATCAAAACTAAATGAATTGGATGCATAAAAGAAACTAGTGGTGGATTAGATTGTCACTCAATATTATTGGTACTGACTTATTTTGATTTAACTAAAAACTTTATAGTTAATAACAGAGGCCTCAATTCTGAAGTGTGGTTCTTCGGTAGGTGCGAATATATAGTAAAAATCAATACTATATTTTTTGTCTTGTATTATGTCATTAAACTGATTTTCATCAACACTAAACGTATACGGTGAGTGGTGATCTGTATCATAAAAAATCACAGTAACATAATAATAGCTGCCTGTTTTTACTTCACTGGAATACATTCCTTTGTCGATAACAGTGCCTACAAGAGAAAACTAGGTCTTTATTGTTGGGAGTGTTCCCTCATTCAAAGAAACTTGAGAAGGTTCTTTACTTAAAGAGGGTGTATCTGGATTAGATATAGTTGTGTTTGAGCTAATTCTATTATTAACACCACAGCTAACTAGAATTGTGCAGAAAATCAATAACAGAATAGCTTTTATTTTTGTCATAGTGATATCTGCTTAACTGATTGACCGACTTATTCCTTATTTAAATGTACTATAATGAAGATTAAATTGAGACTTTTATAAAAAAAGCATCATTGAGACAAGATGCTTACTAGTTTTCTGGTGCCGATGACTGGAATCGAACCAGCAACCTACGCGTTACGAGTGCGGTGCTCTACCGTTGGAGCTACATCGGCGGACTTGATAAAATAATTATATCGAAACGAAAAGAAAGCTCAAGAGGTTATCTTAAGCTTTCTTTTATTAATTAGCTTGTCAGAAAGGAAATCACATCATTCAGGAGGAAACTGTATACATGATAACAAGCGTGTTTCTATGAAACATACCCTTATTATATCCATTTATTTTAAGCTGTCAATACTTTTTACATCAATGTTTACATTATTTATGAAAATAATTACATTTTACTGTAACCGAATTCATTACTCAAAAAGATTAGGGTACCCAATGGTCAATAAATTATATATAATAGGCATGAGGTGAAAGTATGAAACTATATATGGACACAATGTTACAAAAAATAGCTGAATCCAACAAAGATTATCTTGAATCACTTGGTTACCAGTTGACCTTGGATGAAACAGAAGCACAAGTCGTTGTGAGCTCGGATAAGGACATCATTGATAATGCGAAGCAAGCTAAGTTCATCCAACTACAAAGTGCTGGATTTGATTTTCTGGATGTAGAAGCCATTAAAGCTAAAGGAGTATTGATTGCGAATGCACGAGATGTCTACTCGGATGGAATTGCGGAATTCGTTATTGGCAGGATCTTGAGTGTTCTACAAAAACACGAAATTCTTCGACAAAAACAACAGAATAATGAGTGGGATAGACAGTATCATTTTCAATCTTTAGAGAATATGAATGTTGCGATTGTTGGTTCAGGCAGCATCGGTCAACAAATCGCAGGAAGACTGAAGCCCTTTGGTCCAAAGTTGATTGGATACAACCGGAGTGGTCAACAAGCAATGAATTTCGATGTGTGTTATACCCTCGATACCCTTGATTTAACGCTACCTAAAATGGATATTGTTATTTTAGCGGTTCCGCTAACGAAAAACACAAAGCATCTAATTAATAAAGAACGGATTCAATTAATGAAAGAAGATGTTATTTTAGTCAATATCGCACGAGGTTCAGTTATCAACGAACCAGAATTAATCGAAAGCTTGGACAATCATTTTCAAGCAGTCATATTAGATGTGTTTGAAAAAGAACCGCTTGATACAGAAAGCCCTCTCTGGTCACACCCTAAAGTATATCTAAGCTCACATGTTTCTTTTAGAGACAATCGATATAAAGAAGAGCTGAAGCATTTAATTCTAAATAACTTACAACGATACGCAGAACAAAAATATCTTATCAATCCACTGTAAAAAAAGTCGCTGGTTGGCGACTTTTTTAATTAAGGTTTAGTGGTATCTTTCTTGTTTAAGAAAGGAAGTTCTTTCAATTTAATACCTTCTTCAATGGTAACTTCTAAGACTTCAGTGTTTAGAACATATCCCTCAGGAGCACTAATTTGTTGAACCCAATATTGTCCAGGAACTAAGTTTTCAAAGCTTGCTGGGACATCCTTATTTGCGACAGTTGATTGGACAGGTGCTAAAAATTCTGGCCCAGTCGATAACTCATATTGTGAACCAAATAGTTCTACCTTGGTGTCTTCATCAAGCGTGTTGATATTTAGGCGAATCTTGCTTTCTAAATCATGCTTTTCAATATAAATACTTTGAACACTTTTGTAGCGATCGTTACCAATGCTTAAATAACTAATGTTTTTATCTGAAGTAAATAAGTAAGACAAGTCTTGTTTCATCGTAAATCGACGATGAAAATCAATTTTTAGACCTTCTTTGTATTCGTTAACGACAAATGAAATCGTATTTGCTTTTGACTCAATTCTTTCAACTCCTTCAGGAACTATTATTTCAAAACGATTCATCACTTGTTCGTTATCTTCTAAAGTAAATTTCGTCTTGTTATCAATATCCTCTTGTTTTAAGTTGACAACATTCCCGGTTGAGAACGGAAGACGTTTCATCTCCAAGATTGTTTTAAGAATATCGTCCTTTTGTGTTTCGGTATCTACATCTGTAAAGCTAACGATGTAGTTTTTCTTTGTCTCAGGATCTACTAAGTATTCCCAAATTAATTCTTGAGTTGCTAAATAATAAGCAATCTTCTCATCATTACTCACCGAAGTTGAGTTGTAAAAATCACCATGATTAATTTGGTAATCTTCAGCCACCAATGTTTTGTTTTCACCTAAGTTTGTTAAGCCAGTTTGATTCAGTTCCCAAAACCCATATCCATAATAAGCGTACTGATACAATTGATCTTTAAAGTTGTAATCAACAATGTCTTCCTTAAAGAAGGTAGATTGTACTAGTTCAAGTTCATCAATGTTTTCTTGAAGGGGATTCAGTGAGTAAACAATCTCAGCTTTTTTGGTTTCCTCAAATAAAACTGTAGGTATGTGTAAAGTCAAAGGTTCTTCTACACCCTCAACAGTATATTGATAGGTTGTTTTAGTTTCGTCAATTTCTAATTTTGAATCTTTTTTAGTTTCTTGAGTACATCCTATTAATAAGATGAAAACAAGAAGCATCAGTATTTTTTTCATAAGACCTCCGTGCTATAAGCGAGTCAATACTAACATATCCGATAAAAAAAACAAATTATTGACAACAATTTGATTAATTTATCACGGACTGAAAGTGACAAAATTGTCACTTAACAGTAGGGATTTGTCAGAATGTGGGGTAATAATGTGAATTTTCACA
>CAZWPP010000093.1:0-1441 GCA_964635335.1 uncultured Erysipelothrix sp.
GCTTTCAAGAACACCCATTGTTTGTCCAACCATGACATACAATAGACCTAAATAAACATCAGGTAATTTTGTATCAAATACCAACAAATTATCAGCATCTTCATATTTATCAACTTGGTCTTGTGTTGTCACAACTAAATATGGTTTAGGTAAACTATCGACCAAGTCTTTTTCATATAATTGTGTGTATGGATTTGAAGAAGTATAAGCAACCGTCATTGAGCCTTCGGTTAAAAATGATTTAGGCCCATGTCTAAAACCTAAGAACGTATCATGTAGCGTTGCAACAGAACCAGCTGTTAGTTCTAACATTTTTAATGAACACTCTTGAGCAATACCACGAAGGGAGTTAGACCCCAAATACACAACTCGTTTAACGTGTAACTCATCTAAAAGTGCTTCAACTTGTTCAGATAATTCATTTAAATATACATTTCCCTGTTTAGCAAGTTCTTCTACAAGTGGTTTTTGATCAGCTAAAGAATTAACACTAAATGCTAGATACGTCGCTAGAACCATATTACTAAAGGAAGAAGTCATTGCTAATGATTTGTCATTTGTTTCTTCTGGAAGTAACAAACTTAATATTTTCAAATGGTTACTTTCAATCTTCGCAAGCTTTCCGTCTGCATTACAAGTTACAGTCATGTGATAAAGTGTGTCACAGAGTTTTTCAGCAGCATCAACTGCTCCTAATGATTCTGGGCTATTTCCTGAACGAGCAAAACTAACCAATAATGTTGGAACATCTTTATCAAAGTATAATTCAGGATGTGACACTAAATGCGTTGTAGCAATCGATTCTACATGATTGTGTGTCAATGGTCTTAAGAAATCTAGAAGGGTGTTTCCTACAAATTCTGAAGTTCCTGCCCCAGTTAGAATTACTTTATATTGTGGATTCGAAAAAACTTGACAAATGTCTTTAACCAAGTACTTGGTTGTTGTTTGATCTCTGAAACAGTAAATGTTGCACCTTTATCAGCAAGTGCACTACTATCATGTTTATATAACATATATCCTCCTTCAAATTACCTTCTAATTGTACCATATTTAAGGGATTAAATTGACTAAAAGTCCCTTTTTTACATAAGAAAGGACCCATTGACTGGGTCCAAAAGAACATGCATTTTTGTTAAATCTTAGAAAACTCTTAAGAATTCTTGACCTGGCCAAATACCGAGTGCAGCCCCTAATAGAGCAAGTGCAAGAAGTAATAGGATTCCTTTAATTGGAGTCCAGTTTTTCTTAGTAAATAAGAAATAAAGCATAACAGTTAAAGCTAAAGGAATCATCTTAGGAAGAACACCATCGAGAATTGGTTGAATTTCTAAATAATTCTTTTCAGTTCCTGCTTTAGTATAGTTAACTAAGTATTTTCCATCGCTAACTTCTTGTACTGAAACACCATCAGCTAAATTAGCAACTGGGTCTGCAGCAT
>CAZWPP010000093.1:1451-3468 GCA_964635335.1 uncultured Erysipelothrix sp.
ATCAACATAAAGAACATCTTTGTATTCATTAGAAGCTAAATCAGTTTTTGACAATACAACTTGAACTGGAGAAGCAGTAGCTTTGACACCTTGATCAAGTTTAATACCTAGAACTGTTCCACCGTAGTTAGAAGTTAAAGCACCAACAACGAAGACACCTAGAATAGATGCAGCGCGTGTAAATTCTTTAGCATTACGGGTTAAGACCCCAATTGCTTCAGAACCTAGTTTGTATGACCAGTGCATTAAATACCAACGAACAGCAAATTGAACAACGTTAAAGATTAATAAGAATAAAATAGGAGCAAATAAATTTCCATCAATTGCCATATTCGCTGTTAAACCAGCAGCAATAGGTACTAATGTAAACCAGAAAATCGCATCCCCGATACCACCAAGAGGTCCCATTGCAGAAACACGTACCGCACGAATTGTTTCAGTGTCTGCTTTTTGTTGTTCTAGTGATAAAACAATCCCCATAACGAATGTTACTAAGAATGGGTGAGTATTAAAGAATTCAAGGTTGTGGTCCATTGAAGTAGAAAGATCTTCTTTATTTGTATGAATTTTTTCTAGTCCTGGTAAAATTCCCCATAACCATCCTGCAGCTTGCATACGTTCAAAGTTGAATGAAGCTTGAAGGAATAATGAAAGCCAAACCATTTTATTTAGAGTTTTTTTATCTAATGTTTGACCTGGTGTTTTATCAACATATTGTCTTACTTGCTTAGATGCCATCAGATTCTCCTCCAAATGTATTTCCACTTGATTTTAATTTAACATTAGTTTGATAATCTGCTAATGCAATAGCAACTCCGATTATAGCAACTAATAAAATTGTTGATCCACCAAGTCCTGGAATCGCTCCGATAACTGTTGCTGCAGCAAATCCTGCAAAGTAATAGCCCCAAAGTTCTCCAGAAAGCATAATTTTCATTAAGATAGCGAACCCTACGTAACGTAGCATTCCTCCACCCACTTCAAATCCAGTTTTAATCCAAGCATATTTTGTAAAGAATGCTTGAATTTGATCACCGAACGCTGCACCAGCTGATAAAGCTAGAACTGCAACAATACCGAATGCTGTACCAAGAAGTAACATAGCTAAGAAGTTTAAATTTCTGATACCTTTTGGATTTGCGTTAGCTGCAGCATCATCTGCAACTTTCATTAAAGGAGACATAAACGTAAAGATTAATGTCACCATCATTTGTCCGATTAAAGCAAATGGAACCGCAAGACCTACAGCTTGAGCTGGATCAAGGTTAGCTTTCGCAGCGAATATTGTCGCAACGATACCACCAATAACAGCGTTAGGAGGTTGTGCTCCACCAACCGGCATATTTCCTATAGTCATTAATTGGTAAGTACCACCAACGACTAACCCTGCCTCTACGTTGCCTAAAATTGCACCAACAACAGGACCCATTACTATCGGTTGATATAATGATTCCAAAAAGTTAAATTGGTCAATAGCAGCAACAAAGGTAACAAGGAAGATTAAAATCATTTCCATCTAGTTTTCCCCTTTTTCTATTGAAATAGTTTATCAATGTTTTCCGCCGATTCCGTAGGAACACGACGAATTTCTAATTCGACCCCTAATTCACGAAGTTCTTTAAACGCATTGATGTCTGCATCATCAACACTTGTACGGTAACCCAAGTTGCCGAGAAGAAGTGCAGAAACGCAATTCGGCAGGCACACAAGCTCAATCCCATGGCAGTTATTGCCGTAATAGGCTGTATGTCTCAGCTCAACGACAAAGAAATTGAGACTATTGAGGGTGTCGATTTGATATTGGGTAACGACGACAAGCCCAAATTGGTCGATTTAATCGAGAATTACCAAAAGAAACCGACGGTTGAGAACCATGTTTGCGACATCAGTCGTCTCAAAACCTTTTTTCCTTCATATTCTTCTTCGGACAGAACACGTTCATTTCTAAAAATTCAAGATGGTTGCGACTATTTTTGTTCCTATTGTGCCATTCCCTACTCGCGAGGCAGAAGTCGTA
>CAZWPP010000094.1:0-3462 GCA_964635335.1 uncultured Erysipelothrix sp.
CGAGGTCTTGGTTCATCTCTATATTTAGTTTGAAATTGATAGATACTGAATGGTAAATGTTTGTAGGATTTAATAGCCATTTTTGCGGCTGCAGCAAATAATTCTTCGTGAGTTGGTCCTAACACGAAGTTCTTATCATTTCTATCTTTTAAAGCAAACATCGATTTTCCGAAATTGTCTCTTCTTCCAGAATCGATGTAGACATCTTCTGGAATTAGTGCAGGCATGGATACTTCTAGGCTGCCTATTTTGTTCATTTCGTCTCGAACTATATTTTCTATTTTGTCGAATGCTTTTTTACCTAATGGTAAGAGCATGTAGACTCCTGAGCTGACTTTCTTGATCATTCCAGCTCTGACTAATAAATTTCCGCTTGTTGAATCTTCATCTTTTACGTTCTCGCGTAGTGAGTAAAAGAAACTTTCACTTAATTTCATAGTGTTCCTTCCTTAATCTTGCGTTATGATTATAGCATAAACATTTAGATTGTTAGCACTAATTGGTAGGATTTGTTATAATCTTTGTGAGGTAAGATATGGAATATACACTAAAAAGAATCAAGAGCCATATGGATGGTCACGCAATTCATTATTTAGAGTTTAGTCAAAGGATTCATAAAGGAACTATCCTGATTGTTCATGGTGTGGAAGATGATAAATATCGATACGAAGAAGTAGCATCGATGCTATTTTCAAGAGGTTTTAATGTCTTTGTTGTTGATATTCGTGGTCATGGTGATAGTCCTGTTGATGATTTGCATGGATACTTTGGGGATAATCATGGCTGGTTGTACCAGTTGAGAGATATGAAACAATTGGTAGATATCATTGGTGAAGAAGTAATTCTTATTGGTCATTCGATGGGATCGTTGTTTGTACGTTCATTTCTTAAACGTTATCCATACTCTATTAAGAAAGTGGTTCTTTCTGGAACCCCTGCTTATCAAACGATTTCAAGTATTACTAAGAATGGTCTAAAAGTAATTTCAAGAAATGAAAAGATAAAGAAGTCTCAGAACCATGTGGTTCATAAGATTCTGTTTGATTCTTTTAATAAATCAATTAAGGATGCGAAAACTCATGTGGATTGGTTGAGTTTTAATCAAGACAATGTTTTATCTTATTTAGAGAATCCATTGTGTGGTCAAGCACTGACCACTCAGGGTTTTATTGATTTGTTTGAATTGTTGGAAGACGCAAACAATAGTAAGGCGTTAGTGAATGCAAACCGAGATATAGATGTGTTGTTTATGAGTGGTTTACAGGATCCTTGCGGTTTGATTGAGAAGAAGGGTTTACAGAAAGCTGTTGATATAGTTAAGAAGTGGGGTTATAAGACTGAAGTGTTTTTGTACGAACGTTCTCGTCATGAAATATTTCTTGATGATGAAAAGGAACAAGTACTCTTTGATTTAGTGAATTTTGTTGACAGATAAATTTATATATGATAGTATAGCCAAGGAATAGAAAGTAGAAGCACTCTTCTCACCTGATGGTCAACGACCTTGGGTCTATGCTATAAAAAACGAAAAGATTTTCTTTATGTTATTTATATTGTAGGTAGAAAGTGCTCAATTGAGTACTTTTTTATTATTCTATATGTAGAGCGATGGAGGTGAATGCTATTACAAGAAAAAAGAATGACGATCTCGTAAACCAGGAGATTCGCTTTAAAGAGATGATGGTTATTGGACCGGATGGTGATCAACTAGGTATCATGATGCGTCGTGAAGCACTCGAAAAAGCTAGTGAATTAGAGCTAGACTTATATTGTGTTGCTCCGAATGCTCAACCACCTGTTTGTAAAATCCTTGATTACGGTAAGTTCAGATTTGAACAACAAAAGAAGGCGAAGGAAGCCAAAAAGAAACAACACGTAACAGAAATAAAACCAATTCGATTATCACCTGTTATTGATGTTCATGATTTTGAGACCAAGTTAGCACAATCAAAAAAATGGTTGGAACAAGGTAAAAAAGTGAAGATTGATATGCGGTTTAGAGGTCGTTTAATTACAAGATTAGAAGTAGGTCGTAAGGCAATGAAAGAGTTTATTGATGGTTTATCCGATGTATCAACTGTTGAAGCTCATCCTAAATTAGAAGGAAATACTATGTCTTCGATCTTAGCACCACTTAAAAAGAAAATTGAGACCAAGGAGGAAAATGACAATGCCAAAAATGAAGACTAAAAGAGGTCTAGCAAAACGTGTTAAGAAAACTGGTACTGGAAAATTAAAGAGATACCATGCATATGTTTCTCACTTTGCTGCGAACAAATCACAAAAACAAAAGAGAAAACTTAGAAAGGGAACCCTTGTTTCTAAATCAGATATGAAACGTATTAAAGGGCTACTACACAACTAGTAGAAGGAGGGTGACACAATGCCAAGAGTTAAAAGTTCAGTTGCTTCTAGAGCACGTCGTAAAAAAGTATTAAAATTAGCAAAAGGATATTATGGTTCAAAACACGCTCTTTTTAGAACGGCTAATGAACAAGTTATGCGTTCTATGCGTTATGCATACCGTGACCGTAAGCTTTTAAAAAGAGAAATGAGAAAATTATGGATTACTCGTATTAATGCAGCAGCTAGAATGCATGATATGAGCTATTCACAATTTATGCATGGTTTAAAACTTGCTAATATTTCTATTAACCGTAAAATGCTATCCGAAATTGCAATTCATGATCCAAAGGGATTTGAAACAATTGCAGATCAAGCTAAATCAGCATTAAGTCATTAATAATGAACCAAAAGCGCGAATTAGTTAATACCATTGTTATTGATATCTTTAACGAAGTCTTAGCGATTCAAGAATTTGCTCTTCAAGAAAATGGAATTAAATTATCAATTTCTGAGGTGCATACACTTGAAGCGATTGAAAAGGCTAAAGAAGATAACAAGATGACAGATATCGCTCAATTATTAAATATCACTGCATCAACTTTAAGTATTAATGTTAATCGACTTGTTAAAAAAGGTTATATTGATAAAGTTCAAGATGAGAAAGATCGTCGGGTTGTCCATTTGATATTAACGAACGCCGCAGTGAATGTACTTGAAATTCATCATCAGTTCCATAAAGAGTTGATTGATAGTTTCTTTACAGATTTGCATATTGATGAAGACGATGTTTTATTACAATCACTTGAGAGAGTATTAGAACATCTAAAAAACTTAAAAAACAGAAGGTAACAATCGTTTGATTGTTACCTTTTTTTGCTGAAATCAAATATTTTTACAATCAAACTAAAAATATGTATAGTGAATATAGGTATATAGAAAAAGCACAATTGTTTATTTTAAAATAAATATTTTGAATAAGTTTGCTGATTCTTTTGTTATTTAGGTTGTTGTCTATTAATTTTCTGATTCAAGTTAGTGGTTTAAATCAATCCTACCTTGGGGAATACGTGGACAATGTCTATGTACCAGGAGCACTTGTAGATCCAGTAACGCTTG
>CAZWPP010000095.1:0-1244 GCA_964635335.1 uncultured Erysipelothrix sp.
AATCTATGGACTTCTCATAGACACTACATCGAGTTCAATTCTTTTCAGAGTTTTAAGAGAAAGCCTATTAATTGGTGGATGGGTCTTTGCGTGGGAAGCTGTACATTTAGTCTTCATTGATATCATTGAGCCGATTTATAGGATTCGTGAAATTAAGCGATTTACGACTGCCAATCTGACATTCACTTACCGAAACAAAACACTTTAGAAAACAAAAGTTAATCTGTTTTGTATTCATGACCCCTGATCACCCAATTTAAAAGCATGGTTTCAAGATCTTGAACAAACCATGCTTTTTGAATGTTAAACACAACTGAGAACTCTTATCAACTTTATTCCTCAACACTTACACCCTATAATATTTATAGGCTATATTTCACCACTTATGAATGTCTTCATGTCGAAAATAGAACATAGATGTTTGATCACAAATCGTTTGAAACTCTTTTATTATTACGTATATAGCGTATCAGTGGGACCATACAGTCCACAAGCGAAGTCAACACAATAATGATTAATGTTATCCATACTCCATATTTAAAGTTTATCTCAATATTAAGAGGTGATACCTTGAAGATTTCTCCTAGTTTCTCAAAGAAGTTATAATTGTATTTGAATTATCCAACAGAATAATCATTGCTGCGACGACCACCACGACATTGCTGATAATATTTCCAATAATTAATTTCATATTCCAGTGTCCAGCGATTAACTTCTAAATTGAAATTAATATAGCTAAGACACTTGGTACAACAATTAAGATTGAATACTGTGAAAATTTTGTGATATCAAAGAGAGGAACTTGTTGAATTCTTTGGACACCATTTTCAACAACTTTCTCAAAATATCCAATGATTTGTGGTTGAGTTAAGCCTAAAATTGTCATGAAAATAACTACCGTTAACTCTATGAATGCTTCACTTCATGAGATTGTTAGCTTTGGTTGACTGATTTGTGGTAAATCTGACAGATTCCATTCACTGTCTGTTTGAGTCCCCTCCATTGATGATCGTTCAATAATAACAAAAACAATCGTTACCCAGGCAATTGCTTGAAACAGACCACTAAAAACACTTGAAAACAAATTAGTAAAGAGCTTGATATAAAACTGTGGTTCATCAACCTGTAGTGATGATTGAGTGAATGCTTATACAATAGTGAATATAATTAAAACAGTTGCGACAATACCAAGAACTAACTTTAACACATTCAAGTAGTGATCATAGTAGTTTGGTCCAATTAAA
>CAZWPP010000095.1:1254-3450 GCA_964635335.1 uncultured Erysipelothrix sp.
CGTTAGCCTTCTTCCACGGATTGCCCAGTTCTTTTAATGCTTTTTCAACATCTGTTGGTGTTGAATTCTCAGGCAACATGGCATCGATTGTTGTTTTGAGTTCCCCCGTAACATCATGTTTCATCGACTCAGGCAAGTATCTTGTAACAGTATAAATATAGTGATCAATTATTGTCTTCTTCTTAGTCCTCCTTTAGTAATTGTTGACCCAATTTAGAAAGTGCATACCATTCGTACACTATTGTCAATTTATTAGTATTAAAGAAAAAGTCTCATTTGAGAAGCTTTTCTAAATATGTAAATCTTTCTTAGTAAATACTTTAATTGAAATGAAATAGAGGATCAAGGCTCCAATAAGTAAGACAACTATTCCTAGGGTTCCAAAACTTTCTTTCGCAATGATGGCTTTGGTGTCAAAGAAGGTAAAGAACGTGAAATACTTAGCAGGATCAAGTTTTCCTTCTAGGTTTGCGATCATCTGGATAACATAAGAGATTGCAGGGATGCCTGCTCCAAAACCAATACTCAAGGATGTGTCATTAAAGATACAAGAACTTAGAAAACAGATGCCTGCAATAAACAAATGAAGAGCAAGAGTTCCTAGGTTGATCATCAAAAATCCATTAACATCTAATTCATTTGGAAATTGCATTTCTGCTGTAATAATTCCTAATGTAGTCGCATACCCAATAAGAAATACTGTTCCAGTTAGTAACACCATCAGTTGAGTAAAAACAACCGTTACTCGTTTTACTGGAGCTGCTAATAGATAAGCCATTGAACCCTTGTCAACGTGGAGTGCAATCAGACGATTTGCGGTAATAATTGAGTAAACCATCGGAAAAACCAACATGATAAATCCATAGAGGTAAGACGCCATAAAACTAATCATGGTGGTGTCACTTGGATCCATCCCGACTATTTTCATCATCTCTGGGAATGCTTTTGCGAATTCATTAAGGGCACTTCCTACACTTGGATCAAACATCATGACAATAATTATAAAATACATGGTGATGACAGCTAGAAAAACTAACATGATTTTCCAACTTCCTTTTATTTCTTTATTATAGAGTGTCTTATTAAACATGATCCTTACCTCCATAATATCTCAAGAAAATTTCTTCTAAACTCTGAACTGGAGCAGATAAATTAATCACTGGATAACGGTTCATTAACTCTATGAGTTGCTGTAAGTTGTTTCGGACAATCAGTGTGACATGATTATTTATGAGAGAGACAACATTTCCATAGTCATCCGCAAACCTTCTGGCTTGTTCTTCTGTCTCTAGTGTCACGATATATTTTTTAACCTGTTGTTCTTTAAGTTCTTCTACAGAATCAATCGCAACAATTCGACCTTCCTTAATTATACAAACACGATGGCAGGTTCTTTCTACTTCCTCAAACATGTGAGAAGACATGAGAATTGTTTTACCTTTTTCTTTTTCTTTCAGTATTAAGTCAATGAAGCGGCTTTGCATAAGGGGGTCTAAACCACTAGTAGGTTCATCTAAAATCAAGACATCAGGATCGTGCATGAACGCAACAACAATCCCCAGTTTTTGTTTGGTTCCTTTGCTCATTTTCTTGATTTTGACATGAGGATCAAGTTCAAATAAATCCACTAATTCTTGTTGACGATCTTTAGAATGATTGCCTCGGTAATTCTTCATGAACTTTAGAAACTCAACACCAGTCATGTCATCAAAGAAGGCCATTTCTCCTGGTATATAACCAAGATTTTGTTGAATCTTGCTATGTTCATCCCAGCAATCGAGTCCTTTAATAGTACACATTCCTTTTTGAGCTTTGATGAAACCCATGAGATGGCGAATAGTTGTTGTTTTTCCTGCACCGTTTGGTCCTAAAAACCCAATAACTTCTCCTTGTGCAACTGAAAAACTAACATCAAATATGCCTCGATTGTTCCCATAATCGCGAGTCAAGTTATTAATTTCTATAACATTCATGTTGTGTTGCCTCCTTTACAAAGGTCATATCTATAGGTTAACTATACTCCTCTTTTACGACTTGTTCAATTATATTTATATTAATTAAACATCATGAAAAGAGACACAATCACAAAAAAAGAAGTGATAAATCACTTCTTAATTTCACCAACTTTAATGACATCTTTGAGTTTAGAAACACCATGTGGTGAAGCTTCCTTAATCTCTTTTGTTAAATCTTTCC
>CAZWPP010000096.1:0-3373 GCA_964635335.1 uncultured Erysipelothrix sp.
CCACCAGATCCCATCATGGACCCAATAGAGACCAAGTTATCAAAATCTATTGGAGTCTTTAAGTGTTCTGTTGTAATACAACCACCCGATGGTCCTCCGGTTTGAACTGCTTTAAACTTCTTACGATTTGGACAACCACCACCAATATCTTCAATCATTTCCTTGAGTGTAATTCCCATTTCAACTTCAACTAATCCTGTGTTGGTTATTTTTCCACCCAACGCAAAGACTTTTGTTCCAGGTGACTTTTCAGTTCCAAGGGATCTAAACCAGTCTTTCCCTTTTAGTATTATTTGTGCGACATTCGCGAGTGTTTCAACGTTGTTAATGTTGGTTGGTTTGCCCCATAATCCGGCTTTAGCTGGAAATGGAGGTTTGTTACGAGGAATTCCTCGTTGACCCTCAATACTTGCGATGAGGGCTGTTTCTTCTCCACAGACAAAGGCTCCTGCTCCCAAACGAATATCAATATCAAAATCAAAACCACTGTTTAAGATATCTTTACCTAACAATCCATAGTCTTTAGCTTGGTCAATGGCGATTTCTAGCCGTTGAATTGCTACTGGATATTCCGCTCTGACATATATGTATCCTTGAGTTGCTCCGATGGCATAACCACCAATAATCATGGCCTCAATGATACTGTGAGGATCGCCTTCTAGAAGAGAACGGTCCATAAATGCTCCTGGGTCTCCTTCATCAGCATTACAGATAAAGTATTTTTGATCTGCTTCATTATCGTGGGCAAATTTCCATTTGAGTCCAGTTGAGAAGCCTGCTCCTCCTCGTCCTCGAAGTCCACTTCCGATAACTTCATTGATAACATCCATTGGTGTCATTGTTTCAAGTACTTTGGCTAAAGCATGATATCCATCGATCGCGATGTATTCTTCGATGTTTTCAGGATTAATGATGCCACAATTCTTAAGAACGACACGGTTTTGTTTTTGGTAAAATTTAAGATCTAAAATATCATCGGTTTTAACTTTAAGGTGTTTTAACGATTCAATTAGTTGAAGTTCTCTTTCACTGTACAGTTCTTTGGGTTCTTTGATTGTTTCATGACTGAGTCGGATCAAACCTTCTTTTGAGAAGTGTAAGAGCTCTAGAGCTGCTTCTTCTTGTTGTCTTAATCCTGTTAGTGTAAAATCCTTCACTTTTTCATTATCAATTAAATGTGACTCCAGAATGCGAATTGCTCTTTCAGGAGTAACATGAACATAGGTAATCTTGGGTTGTCCTTTTTGATAGACTTCCACAATTGGTTCATACGTACACATACCGATGCATCCAGTTTTTTGGATAGAAACGTTATCAAATTTCTGATGTTCTACTTCATCCGTTAGTGCGTTGTACACTTTTTGTGCTCCTGAGGATAATCCACAGGTTGCCATGCCTACGACGATTCTGAATTCATTGGCTTCAAAATGTTGTTGTATAAATTCTTCTTTTTTCATTTTAAGGTGTGTTGAATGTTGAATTAATCGATTATATACTGACATGATCATCACTTCCTTCTTTGTATTCTTTGATGATTCCCCAAATTTCAGATGTATCATTAATGTTGGCATAGACATCACTGTCAATCATCATGACTGGTGCTAAGCTACAACATCCTAAACAACGAGTTGCTTCTAGAGTAAACATGGCATCCAGGGTTGTTTGATCGACTTTGATTTCCAGAATTTTCGATACCTCGTCGATAACTTGTTGGGCCCTTTTGACATAACAAACGGTTCCCATACATACAGATACTGTATGTTTTCCCTTAGGTTCTGTGGTGAATTGCGAATAAAATGTTGTTACTCCATACAATTCAGCGATTGGTACTCCCAACTTAAAAGAAATATGTTTGTGGACTTCAAGTGGTAAGTAACCAAAAAGACTTTGAGCCTTTTGAAGTACATTCAAAGATATTCCTTTCTTATCGTGGTAAGAATCGATGTATTGATCTAAAAGGAGGTAACGATCATCGTTGTCCGCAATTTGAATGCTATTATTTTGCATTGAATTGCTCCTTTCACTAGCTGTGTTTATTATATACAACTCGTTTGTGAAATGAAAGCGCTTTTTTAATAATTTGTCAAGCAATTTGATTTAGAACAAAAAAGAAGAGACTTTTCATCTCTTCTTAATTAATTTTGATGCTACCCATCGAATTGTTGATACTCAATACCTTGCTATTATTACCCACAACAACTGTTACAGTGGAACCCTCTTTTGTTTGAGAAATCACGGAAGCATTTACCTTAACTCTACCCATATTGGACTTAGCTTTGATGATGCCACTGAATTTCTTTGTATCTAGTGTTGTTGAACCCATGGAGACATCGATTGTGCCATAACCATCGAAGTTGAGTAGTTTAACACTGCCCATACTGCATTTATAGTTGACTTCTTGTTGTTGACCTGTCACTTTGAGTGAGCCCATTTCTGCTTTGATTGAGTTGTTTCCATAGTTTCCATCCACATGGACACTGCCCATGGAAGCCTTAAGATCGATATCAAACACCTTAGTATTTGGGGTTCTTATGGTGATCATGACATCGCTGTTTACGTTGTTTAGAACATTCTTCTTTAACGTGGTGCTAACGTTCATGAGTGAGCCTACTTGGTCAATGATGAACTCATTGTATTCAAGGGTGGTTTTTCCTTCAATGCTTATGAGGATATCCTCTCTGTTTTCACTAACTAGATTGATTTTTTCAAGTTGAGCATTCACTTTAATGGTGTTGATAGATTCAGCTTTAAATCGTTTCTGTTCAAAAATTGTAAAGGAGTTACCATTTCGCTCATCGTTTTTACTCGTAAAACGGATCTTACCATCGGATATATTTCTTAATTTGTCTTTTAGGAAGAAGTAGCCTACCAAGCACCCAACTAGTGTTAAGACAATGATTACTCCAACAATGATAAGGAGTGCTTGAACAAGTCCTAGTGTTGCGCCGAGTACTGGAGGTATTAGTTTATAGAGAAGATAAGCGATAATAACGACAAAAATCACTTTGAACAGTGTTTCTATTCCACTTGAGTTTTGTTTGTTGGATTTGTATTCAACTGTAAATCCTTTGTCTTCTTCACTGATGCGGTGTTGATATTGATCCAAGTATTCTGCAGCAATGCTTTCTGGTGTTCCTAATTCTTGGACGATTTGTTCTTCCGTTTTTCCACTGTCCTTACCAAATTCAAAATGTTCAATGTAATCGTCAATAATATCTTCAACTAAATGAGTTGGTAACTTTTCTAGTTGTTTACGTAAGCGATTTAGGTATTCTTTTTTATTCATGTTGTCCCTCTTCTATTAATTGAAATACTCCTTTTGAGAATTGAATGTATTCTTGAACTTGTTGTTTGGCTTCCATTTTTCCTTTGG
>CAZWPP010000097.1:0-3373 GCA_964635335.1 uncultured Erysipelothrix sp.
CCAAACATCTCTTTCACTTGTTTCGCTTCATTTTTACGCATACAGCCATGATCAACAAAAATACAATGGAGCTGATTACCAATTGCTCGATGCAATAAAGCAGCCACAACACTAGAATCTACTCCACCAGACAATCCACAAATCACTTGATCCTGTTGAACTGTCTCACGAATTTTTTCAATTTCTTGTTCAATAAATGTTGTCATGTTCCAATTTCTATCACATTTACAAACATCAATAAAATTGAGCAACATCTCTTGACCTTTCACTGTATTGTTCACTTCTAAATGGAATTGCGTCCCAAACAATGGTTTCTCTAAATGTTGAATCATCGCAATTGGAGTCAAATCAGATTTCCCAACGATTTCAAAATTAGTAGGAAGAGTTGTCACAGAATCACCATGACTCATCCACACTAATTGTTCTTTGTTTAACCCTCTTGTCAAATCAGAATCAGTAGTAAGTGTCATTTGAGTGGATCCATACTCACCAGTAGTTCCTTTTGTCACTTGACCACCCAAGAGCTTAGACATTAACTGCATTCCATAGCATATCCCTAAGACAGGCTTATCTAAATTGAATATTTCTTTATCTATCGTAAAGTGTTCCTCATCTTCAACACTATTAGGACCTCCTGATAAAATAATCCCTTTCACGTGAGAATCTCTTAACTCACTAATTGATACACTATGATCTAATAATTCGCTATATACTCCAAGATCACGCAATCGTCTTACAATTAATTGATTGTACTGCGAACCAAAATCTAACACCACAATTTTATCCATTTGCCACCTCTTTTCATGAAATAATACCACAATTCAGACGGAAAACAAAAACAATATGGTACAATTGAATCTGTTAGATGTAACTTAAGGATAAGGAGAATTTATGAACACGATAAAACTAGTTGCTTTTGATATTGATGGAACACTCATACCAAGGGGTTCACACATCATTCCACAGAACACTAAAGAAGCCATCCAACAACTTCAATCACAAGGTATCCAAATTTGTGTTGCGACTGGCAGATCTAGCTTCTTTATCCAAGATGACGTAATCAATACTATTCAGCCTGACTTCTATGTAACAGTCAACGGACAACTCGTAACAGATAAAAACTTCAATCCCCTCGTTGAAAAACGACTTAATCTTGAAGAATCATTAATGGTCTTACAATACTGTAAAGACAACAACATCGCAGTAGGCACCAAAATGCTCAATAACATTGATGTCTATCACGATTACAATACCTTTTGGCCAATCTATTTACACGGCATTGAACAACAACAAAGGATTCTTGTTAATCGTGAAAATGACCCTCATTTACTATCTGATGGAGCTCCTTTTGGTATCTTTATGATTGGTGATGAATCCATCATCTTAGCACTAGAAAACAAACTAACGTCCCTTACCCTTTCTCATGCGTATGAAGGAGCCTATGAGCTCTTTGATAACAGTGTTGGTAAAGGTGACGGTCTTCAATATGTCGTTGATCACTTTGGATATTCCTGGGATGAGGTTATTGCTTTTGGCGATGCTCACAATGATATTTTTATGTTAGAAAAAGCAGGCATCTCTGTTGCTATGGGAAATGCTAGCCAAGACTGTAAAGAAGCTGCTGACTTTGTAACAAAAGATTCAAACGATGATGGGATTGCCTTTGCTTTACGTCACTTTAAACTAATTCAATAAAAAAGTCATCCTCATGATGACTTAATCATTTTCTGCCCATGAAGGAACATCATCCCCTCGATGAACTAGAATTGTCTTTTGAAACGATGTTGAGTTTAAAAACTCTAAGATTGACATTTTCTCTTCGTCAGTACAACCAACCAAAAGTTTAATATCCATCCCTTTTGTTAAAATATCCGCACAAACAATAATTGAATCGGTACGACGAGGAGTCTTAGTACCTCTAAACACCTTTACAATCACTTCAGAATCATTGTCTGTATCTATCAAATATCCATATTCACAAGGATAAATTAGATTCGAATATTGTTGGTGGGCATCACCAATTGCTCGAACATGCTTGTAATCTAATGACACATACAATGTGTCAATTTTCTGCCAAAAATAGGCGTTATTAAGTAATTCTGTCATAGTCACTTCCTTCAAAATTTATTATACATTGAAAATGGTTTTCTGTAAACAATAAGTAATATTTCAACTTGAAATTCACATTCTTTCATTATTGTTGCGAAGGCATTGTAAAATAATCAAAAATTATATAGAATAGACAAAAAGGGGGGAATATTATGAAATTTGTAAAGGAGTTTAAAGAATTTATTTCAAAAGGCAATGTCATGGATCTAGCTATTGGGGTCATTATTGGGGGGGCATTCGGTAAAATTGTCGCTTCTCTAGTCAATGATGTTATCATGCCTATCGTTGGACTCATCCTGGGTGGCAATCGTGTCGATAATTTAACGATACTTCTAAAAAACACCGGAAATGCAGAGACTGATGTTGTTTTACGTTATGGAGCATTTCTACAAAACATTATTGATTTTGTAATAATTGCTTTAGTAATCTTCATTGTCATCAAAGCAATCAATAAAATGAAACGCAAAAAAGTCGTTGAAGAAGTTGTTGAAGAACCTGTTATTAGTGAAGAGGTTTTACTGCTTCGCGAAATCCGTGACAATTTGAAGAAATAGAACTAACATCTGTTGGTGCTTTTTTTATAATTATGCTATACTTTATTTATGAAAAACACACACAAGAAAAAGATTCCACTCATTCTAGGAATCCTACTAATCACAATCGGTATTGTCATTATCTTCCTTCCTAATATTTCAAAGGAACAAATCAAACAGCAGTCCAAAGAGATTATCAAAGAAGTCGAAGAAAAGACCACCGTCCAAGAATTAAGAGAAAACTTGGAAACACCAACCACTTTTGAGTTCGAAGAAATTAAAAGTATTGGACTCACCGAAACACTTCAATCCATCACCGGAACCAAAGTCAACTATAAGCAATTAATTGGACAAATTGTTATCCCATCGATTGAAATTAATCTACCTCTTTTTAACGGTTTAACCAACAATAACTTACTCGCTGGAGTTGCTACTATGAAACCAAAACAAGTCATGGGAGAAAAAAACTACACCATTGCTGGTCACTATGTTTTAGGTGGAAATTATCTCTTTTCAAATTTATTAGATATCAAAGAAGGTGCTATTGTTCGTTTGACAAATAAAGAAAATATCTTTGAATACAAGATCTACAAGACCGCAAAGGTTCCTGTCAGTTCGTTATACCTTCTTGAAGACAGAGAAGCTGAAAAACACGGCTCACCTATCATTACTCTCATGAGTTGTTATTACTACAACAACAATGATGTTCGCTGGTTTGCTTTTGGTGAACT
>CAZWPP010000098.1:0-3278 GCA_964635335.1 uncultured Erysipelothrix sp.
ATTGTAAAATTACTGTGTGGATTTTCACTGTTTAAGTGATCATAAACCGCTTTAACATCAGCCGGTTGAGTATCCTTAGACGATAGACCATAGCGGCCACCAATAATAAGTTTTACATTTTTGTGATTAGCTAGAGCTGCATAAACATCTAAGAAAAGAGGTTCGTTAGCTCCCATTTCTTTTGTTCTATCCAATACAGCAATTTTTTCAACAGTATCAGGTAGTACTTTTGTTAAATAATCAACAGCAAATGGACGATAGAGATGAACTTTAACTAATCCTAGTTTTTCTCCATGAGCATTCAGTGTATCAATAACTTCTTCAATCGCTTGTGTAACAGATCCCATCGCTACAATCACGCGTGTTGCATCAGGAGCACCATAATAAACAAATGGAGCATAATGACGTCCAGTTATTTCAGATACTTTTTCCATGTAATCAGCTACAACACCAGCAACTTTACTTGCATGTAGGTTTTGAGCTTCACGACCTTGGAAGGAAATATCATCATTCTCTGCCCCACCACGAGTTACAGGATTTGTGTGTGGGTTTAATGCATTTTTACGGAATGTTTCAAGAGCATCTTGATCAATTAGTCCCTTTAACGCTTCTAAATCAATTTCTTCAACTTTTTGAATCTCGTGTGAAGTTCTGAAACCATCAAAGAAATGGATAAATGGATATTGAGCTTTAATAGCTGATAAATGAGCTACACCAGCTAAATCCATAGACTCTTGAACAGAATGAGAAGCAATCATTGCTACACCTGTTTGACGAGCTGCATAGATATCTTGGTGATCACCAAAGATTGATAAAGAACGAGTCGCAATTGATCTTGCGGCAACATGAAGTACTGCTGGCAATAATTCCCCAACCCATTTGTAAAGGTTTGGAATCATTAAGAGTAACCCTTGAGACGCAGTAAATGAAGTCGAAAGAGTTCCTGATTGTAAAGCACCATGAACAGCTGCTGCTGCTCCACCTTCTGATTGCATTTCAACTACTTTAACTGGTTGTCCCCAAAGATTCTTGCGACCTTGTGCAGACCAAGCATCAATAAGTTCTCCCATTGTAGAAGAAGGTGTAATTGGGTAAATCGCTGAAAACTCAGTAAATGCATACGCTACGTGCGATGTAGCTGTGTTTCCATCAATTGTCATATAATTCAATTTTTGTGACATTGTCGGTATGTTCCTCCTTTTTTACTAACCTTCTCTATTATAGACCATAACTTAGTCAATTTCTATATGTGAAAGCCCTTTTTTGCATAAAGTTTCATGAAGCTAACAAATTAGACAAGATTGATTAAATATTTGATTTGATTTAAACTACAGTTAGGGTGATATTATGAAAAAACTTGTAATCAATATGTTACACATGACCAACCAACCACAAGGTCAAGGGGTCGCCTCCGCTACAACAGAACAAATAAATCTATTACTAGAAAATGCACAAGAAGACCTAACTATTTTATCCAATAACAAAGAGGATGGAGATATAAACCATTTCCATCAAATCGATCCACTATTGTATATGCGAATCAAAGGTTCACAAGCAATCAATGTCATGCATGTCCATTTCTTACCTGAAACGTTGGATGGATCTATCAGTATGCCAAAACCAATTATGGATGTCATTAAACTCTATGCTTTGGATTTTTATCGATCAGCAGATTATTTAGTCGTTGTAAATCCTATTTTTATTGAACCACTAACAACCTACGGAATCCATAAGGACAAAATAAAGTACATTCCTAATTATGTGTCAAAAGACAAATTCCACCCAATTGATATCAGTGAACGAAATGATTTTAGAGCAAAATATAACATCTCACCAGATGCTTTTGTAGTCATTGGAGTCGGACAAGTTCAAACCCGTAAAGGCGTAATCGACTTCGTCGAAGTTGCTAAACAAATTCCTGATGTGACCTTTGTCTGGGCTGGTGGTTTCTCTTTTGGTGTTATTACCGATGGATACAAAGAACTAAAAGAAATTGTTGAGAGTCCTCCTGAAAATGTTATTTTTACAGATATCATTCCTCGAGACGATATGAACAAAGTTTACAATATGGCAGACATTTTATTTATGCCCTCTTATAATGAACTTTTCCCAATGGCTATTTTAGAAGCTTGTAACAGTCATGTACCGATGGTTCTAAGAGACCTTGACCTATATGTAAACATCTTGTTTGGAAAATATTTGCATGGTCACGACAACGATGACTTTGTAAACTTGATTAGTGAACTTAAGAAAAAAGAAGCTTTATATCAACAAGCTACATCTTTTTCAAAAGAAATCTCAGAAATCTATTCGAAAGAAAATGTATCAAGACAATGGATCGACTTCTATCAGAAAATTTACAATGAAAGACAATACACACATAAACACTTTATTGATTCTGATACCTATGAAAATATCTTATCTAAAGAAGCAACCGCAATTATCGAAAGTAGTTCTATTAATCCGTTGCCTATCGGAAACATCCAAATAAATGATTTATTAGAACTGAAAAAAATAGGTAGTTTTTCTTCTGAAAAGATTATTGTTAAAGTTACAGATGCTCATTATCATCAACGTTTGGATAGTAAAGATAATTTAGAGTTTATTGAACCTTTCAAATCTAAAATTAACCGTTCTGATGAAAAAATTCTGAAACACGCATCACGAATATATCTTACAGTTATTGAGTTTGATAACGTTGTTATTTATGCAGACAAACAAATGAGTGATTTATAATACAAAAGCTCATTCTGAATCATCAGAGTGAGCTTTTTTTACAGTTCTAAGTTAACCCATTTGCCTGAATTATAACGGGCTAATGAGACACTCCAGCGGATGAGTTGATCCGCAAACATCCCAAACCATGCTCCAACAATACCATATCCTAATTTATAGGCTAAGATATACGTTAATAAAGGACGAACAATCATAATTGATACCATCGATAATAAAGCCACAAACTTAACATCCCCTGCTCCTCTAAGTGATCCAATCGCTATTACTTGAGACATTTGGAAAAATAAGATGATCGAGAGGATTGTCATAACTATTTGAGCTGGTTGAACAATCTGTGGAACATCGGTAAACAATTGAATAATTCTAAATCGAATTAAGAAGATAATAATCGCCATTGTTACGGCTACTACCCTTCCTAAGTGTTGAACACTTTTACCAAATAGTTTGGCTAAATCTGGTCTTTTTTGACCAAGAGACTGTCCAACAAGAGCCGTACTAGCAATGGCTAATCCATCACCAATTGCAAACGACATATGCATCAC
>CAZWPP010000099.1:0-3007 GCA_964635335.1 uncultured Erysipelothrix sp.
AACTATTTAATATTTTCCATAAATATAGGAAACATTAGGTAAGAAGTTTATATGTTCAGTGATAGGACATTGTAGTCAAATAATAGATAGTACAAAAAAGGCCAATCTCTGTCAGGTATTGATGCTTGAAGAGGTTGGTCTTTTCAATGAAGGTGTTGTAACTTCACGTTCAATTCGCCTATATTAATGTGTACTTCAATTGCTTGAAGAATACAATGAAATTTCAGAGGTGAAAACAGTCTGAGTAAATGCTTTTATAAAGACACTTTGGGCAAACTCAGTTTGTATTTAGCAGAAACAAAACGAATCATAACAACAATGAAAGCACTGATAAACATCGCAATTGAAGGATCAATCACGGTTCTCAAGAAAATGAAAAGTGTAGCCCCAATCATACTAGCGAGGGCATAGATGTGTTTAGTAAAAACAGCAGGAATCTTTAAGGTAAAAACATCTCTTAAAATACCACCACCAACTCCAGTAATCGTACCAACAAATAGTAGTAACACAAAGCTATTAATCTCTTTGTGAGCGATTGCCATGGAGACACCACTCATCGTGAAAATGCCAAGTCCAATTGAATCAGAAAGATTGATGATGTTCTCAAGAATATTGGTTTTAAGTCGTTGTTGAAGAGTTGTTTCGTGTTTATAGATTACTAATCCAATTAACATCAAGACGCACGTAAGGGTTGCGACTGTGAGATAGATGGGTTTAACAAAAACAGTAGGAGGAGTCATTCCGAGAGTTAAATCCCGAATGTATCCACCACCCACGGAGGTCACAATCGCCATAATGACTGTTCCTAGAATGTCCATTTTGGCTTTGATTGCTGCTAAGGTTCCCGATATACTAAAGGCAATGGTGCCGATAATTTCTAAAAGTAAGATAGTTGTTTCCATAGAAGGATTATAACACAGAAGCATGCAAAATCATGTACAATGAAGTTGGAGGGTTGTTGAATGTTACTAGAAAAATTAGATAATTTATTAGAACAAAGTGAAAACAAAATGATTGTGGTTCGTCGTTATTTACACATGCACCCGGAAGTTTCCTATCAAGAGAAAGAAACAAGTCAGTTCATTGCTAAGTTTTATGAAAACAAAGAAGTCACTGTCCAAGAGAATGTTGGAGGATATGGAATCAAGGTAGTCATCGATAGTGGGAAACCAGGGAAAACAATTGCTATAAGAGCAGACTTTGATGCGTTACCAATTCTAGAACAAACAGGAGTCGAGTATGCTTCCAAAAATCCAGGAGTATCTCATGCGTGTGGTCATGATGCCCACACCTCGTATTTACTGCATTTAGCAGATGCACTGATTGCTATAAAAGAAGACCTTGTTGGAAAAGTTGTCATTATCCATCAACCGGCTGAAGAAGTTCCACCAGGTGGAGCCATTGCGATGATTAAAGATGGTGTGTTGGATGGAGTCGATCATGTTTTTGGAATTCATGTGATGAGTAATCTCGATACTGGAGTCATTCATTATCATGCGGGCAATACGATGCAAGCACGCGCAAAATTCACTATCAAGATTCAAGGAAAAGGTGGACATGGGGCCATTCCTCAAGAAGCCAATGATGCAATTGTTGCTGCTAGTCATCTAGTGGTTGCACTTCAGACTATTGTCAGTCGACGGATTAATCCTTTTGATTCAGCTGTAATTACGATTGGTGATTTTAGAGGAGAAGGTCAGTTCAACATTATTAAGGATAGTGTAACCCTTGTTGGAGATGTTCGTTCAATGAGCGAATCAGTAAAGGAACTGGTTGAAACTCAGATGAGACAGATTGTTGAAGGAATTGGTCAAACTTTTGGTTGTGGTGTAGAACTTGATTATGTCAACGATTATCCTGTGTTAGTGAATGATAGACAGATGACAAATCTTGTAGTGAATGCTCTAACAGAGTACCCAATAAAAGAAGTAGAAGATGTTATCGATGGAGGTCCTTGGTCACCATCGGAAGACTTTGCGTATTATACTCACCTAAGACCTTCTTGTTTCTTCTTTGTTGGCGCAAAGCCAATCACTGAGTTTTATCCTCACCATCATCCAAAGTTTAATGTGAATGAAAAATCAATGTTGATTGCAGCAAAAGCCATGGGAAGAGTTGTTCTTAAAGCCTTAGATCTTCTAGCTTGAGCATCGAGACATAAGAGTTTGAGTGGGTATGATAGACTTTATTCGGAGGAAGAATTATGTCAATTAACAATTATCACTATATCTATTTAGAAAAAGATAAAACAAAGCCTGTCTTTATTTTGTTTCATGGAACCGGTGGGGATGAGAATGATCTGATCCCATTAGCTCAAGCAATTAATCCTGATTTTTCAATTTTGTCCCTAAGAGGCGATGTGAATGAAAATGGAATGTTGCGATTCTTTAAGCGAAAAGCCATGAACGATATTGATTTAGATAACTTACAAGAAAATACTGAAAAGGGAATTGAATTCTTAAAGTCAGCGTTTGTAGAACTGGGACTAAGTGACCAAAAGAAGATTGCGATTGGGTATTCCAATGGAGCTAACTTCATTGCTGCGATTGAACAAAACGATACGAGTCTTTTTGATGGAGTCATTATTTCTCATGGGAATTTGTATTTACCAAAACCATTATTGAAACATCCTGAACTAAAAGTACTTGTCACAATGGGGGACAATGATCGAATGATTTCTCCGCTTAAAACAAGACAGATGGCACAACAATTTAAGGATAATGAAAGTGATGTGACTCTCTTTAGTCATTCCATGGGTCATAGTTTAACAAATGATGAACTCAATGCTATGAAACAGTGGGTAGAATCGTCTTTTTGATGTATAATAGACCCTACAGAAATGAGGGGTTTGTGTGGCAGTAAAAGTAATTGCGAATAATAAAAAAGCATATCATGATTATTTTATTAGTGCTAAATATGAGTGTGGAATTGTTTTAGTGGGTACCGAGATTAAGGCAATTCGTCAAGGAAAAGTGAATATTAAGGAATCCTATATTCAAATTAAAAA
>CAZWPP010000100.1:0-2836 GCA_964635335.1 uncultured Erysipelothrix sp.
TTATTGGTATACTCAAAGTTTAAAAGCCCTGCTTCATTCGCAATTAATTTATACTGACCATCCAGTGGATACTGAAGATGATGCTTCGTTGGATTAATATAGACCTTCACATTTTCATGAGGAACATACTCTTGAACATCTGTAAACTCATACAAGAGCGCATTGTGATCAAGGTGAGCAAAACGAATGTGTTTTTGAATCTCTTGACTTGTCTTAAACGTAAAGATTGGGAACTCTTTTCTTAACTTAATCATATCTTTCGTATAGTTTACAATATCTTGATACTGAATCGTTCGACTATAATCCACTTTGTTAATTTCATCATTGGAACGATACGAGTTCTCAACACCCATTTTAGAGCGAGCAGCCTCTTGACCAAAGTGATAGAACAATACCCCTTGAGACACAGCCTGAACACCATTCACCAGTTTCTGTTTACAAATCCGTTCTTCTTTACTATCTTCCTTGCATGCTTCTTTAATCTTATCCCACAGTGTCATGTTATCATGGCACTCCACATAATTAATGCTTTGATCTGGTTCATCAAATAGTTTCACCGCAAAGTGATTTTGAGTATTTCCCAGTAAGCTTGCTTTCATGGCATCGATGTAGTTGGTATCCCCTAAACAATAGCCTTGAGCCCACTTTAAATCAACCGATGTTGGTCCTTTGACATGATCTCGATAGAAGTCATTAAAGAACCCCACATTTGGCATTTGGTGCATATTAAACATGGTTGCTCTTGATGTTTCAGGAAGCATCGTTGGCATGTTCCAACCTTCTCCATAAATCATTGAATCTGGACGAATCTTAGTCACTTCAGAAACAATTGTATTCATCGTCTTTGTATCTAAAATTCCCATTAAATCAAAACGGAACCCATCCATGTGATAATGCTTCGTATAGTGAATCACACTATCCACAATAAACTTACGAACCATTGCGTTAGAAGAATCCACATCATTGCCACAGAATGAACCATTTGAGATTGCCCCTTGATCAGACAATCTAAAATAATAGTATGGAACTATCTTCTCAAAACTAGACAATGCCATGTCATACATGTGATTATAAACAACATCCATAATCACTCGTAAACCATGACGATGATACGTTGAAATCACAGTTAATAGTTCTTGAATTCGCGAATGAGGGTCACTAGGATCCAATGAATACGAACCTTCTAAGCTATTGTACTGAGCAGGATCATACCCCCAGTTATAGAAGGTTTTCGGATTCAACTCATCGATTGTCGCAAAATCATAGATTGGCATTAGCTGAACATGGGTATATCCCATCTCTAATAGATAATCAAAACCAACTTTGTTATTCAGTGTCCCTACTCGATCTTTCTCAATTAGACCAAGGTATTTACCCTTGTTTTCAATTGTTGTTCTCTTATCCATTGAGAAGTCTCTCACTGATAATTCAGTAATAATTGCTTCTGTCTTGTTGAATGGAGGCAAATAATCATCATTCATATAGATGTCATATTTACTAAAATCAATCACCACACTCCGTGAAGAGTTCGCAGTTGTACCATACGCATACGGATCAACTGTTTCATTGATTGCTCCATTGACATGGACAAGATATAAATACTCTAATCCATGGTGGTTCCCCTCAAGTTCATAAACCCAACAGCCTTTGTCTTCTTTCATAAGAGGAACAATGGTAGTTGATTCTTCACTAAACAATTGAAGTTGAACATTGTTAGCAGTTGGTGCCCACAGAACAAAACGAGTGTTTCCATTAATAATTTGACTGCCAAAATCGTCTCGATCACTATAAAAAGAATCATTAAACCGGTTGGTTCTAACAATTAGGCCATATTGAAGACGAGTCCGTAAACCGTGTTCTTCTAATATCTCGTAATAGTCACCGATAGTAATTGATTCATCATTAATCAATAAGGTGTACTTCATGTAATCATGACTTGTTGTTTGTTGACTAATACTCAATGGTGATAACTTTCCATGAGCATCCCGAATAAAAAAAGCTTTGCTTTCGCCGTTATAAAAAGACGTTGATAAGTAAATAGAGATCAAATTATAATCATCTAAATACGCTTCAAATCTTGAAGTTTTACGCATTAAACTATCATCCCCTACAATCCGCTTTTATTATAGCATAACCATAAGAAGAAAGAACAATCAGTCAAAAGAAATGAGAAAATATTTGATTTTCGATATACTATCCTTGTGTCAAGGAGAAACTATGTTAACAAACCCATATCTGTACACATTTATAAGCATCCTTGTTTCAGCTGGTCTGTATTATCTTTTAAGTGATTCTCACTACAAGAATAAAGTCATTGATCAGTTTAGTGAAACATTTTTTAATGTTGTTGTTGGCAGTGTTGTAACAAATGCTCTATTATCCTTCCAACAAATACTCAAAGAACCCTATTCGTTAGTTTTCCTAAAGCCTCAAGCTATTTCAATGGGAATCATCATCGTCTTAATCATTAGCCTAATTAATAACCATAAAAAATTGTACTCTAACTCTGAGCTTTACCAAGAATTTATGCTATTACTAGGATTGACTCTACTCATGAATCAACTACGAAACTATTTACTAATCCCCAATGTTAATTTCTTGTACATGTCTATTCTCTATTTCTTATTAATATCAATCTTGGTGTTTAAGAAACTATCCATAACTAATCTGAACGTATGGTTACTCGCTTTGTTAGTTTCTCCTATTCTAGTAATTGGATCAAAAACAACCCTCCTGTTTAACCACCCCATTGATTTTTATACTCAATTCATAATGATTAGCATCGTTTTGTGGTTTCACTTATTCAAAGGAGATACCCTATGAGCCTTTGGATAGC
>CAZWPP010000101.1:0-2796 GCA_964635335.1 uncultured Erysipelothrix sp.
TTTGAGAATTGAATGTATTCTTGAACTTGTTGTTTGGCTTCCATTTTTCCTTTGGCAGTGAGTTGATAGTATTTACGTGGGGGTCCACTTTGTGACTCAACTAAATACGTATCGACAATATGAGTATCTTTGAGACGACGTAATAAAGGATAGATTGTTCCTTCGGATATTTCAATATACTTTGAAATGGTTTCTACCAGTTCATATCCATAGTAATCTTTAGTTTGTAAGAGCGCTAAGACACAGGTTTCAATGACTCCTTTTTTGAGTTGACTATTCATTTTATCCTCCATGAGTACAGTGTACTACACAGTACCGTTTATTGCAAGATAGCCGATTACCTTTCTTCAATAAAAAAGCACAAAACTAACATTTGTGCTTCTCAAATTACCAAATTTTACTCTTTAATGCAAATTATATTTATACTTATAAATGGTGGAGTTGACCAAGCGATAATTAAACTCAACACTTACATCATCTACCTTAGAAATTCGTTTGACTAATAAGATGGGATGATTTTCACTGATTCTCATCTTCATAGCATCTTTAGAACTAATTGAAATTGCTTCCATGGTTTCTTCAGCATTATTGGGTCTGAAACCATAATTTTCTTGAAGGGCTTGATAAAGCGACCCTTGACTTAGCATGTCTTTCTTAAATCCTGGAATTAGTTTTTCAGGAAAATAGCAACGATCCAAGGCGATGATTAACTCATCAGCTAATTGAAGTCTTTCGATTAAATAAACTTTTTCGTTCTCACTTAAGTTTAATGCTGATCGTACTTCTTCAGTGGCTACCATTAGTTCCAAGTTAATAAAAATTGATGAGGGGATATAACCGAGTTTTCTAGTTTCTACACTAAAACTGTAGAAGTTATCAATACTTTGTTCTATTTCCTTAAACTTAACATAAGTACCCTTCCCTTGAATTCTTTCAATGTAGCCATCTCTTTCAAGTTCTGATAAGGCTCTTCGAACGGTTATACGGCTTACTTCATACATGTCACAAAACTGATTATCAGTTGGTATTTTAGAACCTACATCGTAAACACTGTTTTTAATTTTTTCAAGAATATCTTTCTTAATTTGATAATACATTGGTATTTGTGGTTTCTTTTCCATATGGACCTCCACTTGTTAGTTGTTATATCAACACAATAATTGAAACTGTGTTCTTTGTCAATCAATCTCATTTTGTTTAAAACTAGGCATTTAAGCTCTTTAGCGTGCAAACTATTTATTTTTCATTGTTATAACTAACCAATCAATACTATTTATCATTAAAAAGAGCCCCTACTTCACCGATAGGAACTCTTTGAAGAGTTATGAACACTAGGTTATTTGTTTTACTTTTTCTTACGTTCCAGAAAATATTGTCTTAATTCCTTAATCGTGTAATAACGACTGATGATAAACCATATGCCAATAATGATTAAGAAATCCCATGTGAAATTGGATGAACCCAAAGTCAGTCCATTCAGTGATAAGCCCATTGACAAAGCATAGAGGAATAGATTAATCACTTTGAATTTACTAAACTCAACTTGACGTTTTGCTTCATAAACTTTTTCTTCCTGAATTCGACGATTTCTCTTGTTCACTTCACCAATTTTATCTTTCTTAAGAACCACTTCAATCTTTTTATCTTTTTCATTAAACTTCACTTCTAATTCTTCGTTTCGATGAATTTTTGGTAAGACTTTTTCATCAACTTTTAGATGCAAATAGATGTATTGACTGTGTTTATCTTACGCCATGTAATCATAATTTTCCCCATTTCTACCTTCTCTATTGAAGCAAATTCACCACTGTTTACAAGTTAATACTCTTTCATTTGTTAGCATGTCCACTTTTTTAACGTTCTCTGAATCATTGACTTTGGTTGTAGAAGACTTTTACCAGAATGCACTGGTCATCCTCAAACATCATACCGATATGATGAATACCGTACGAGAATCCTCCTCAACTTTAAAGGGGTCTATCAAGATTATGATTCTCCCTGTTGTTATCACCGTACTCTTTGTGAATATCATTTCTAAACTGATTATTGATCGCCCGACGATTAACTTTGAAATTCTAGAACTTTGTGCTTTTGAACTGCGTCGTCTGTTACAACTGAATGAAATTGATTTTGCGGTGTTGTTACAGCCGACTGGATTAAATCCTGAACTGTTTAATGAAATTGAATTAAACAATGACTGTTTAAATGTGTTTACATCTCCAGATCATCCTCTAGCCAATGAAACTAAGCTGACGTGGGCACATGTGAAAAACTACCCATTAGCAACTTTTAATGATGCTTTCATGATTCACCATCAGATCCATCAGAAGTTTCGAAGAATGGGTTAGTACCCTATCATTGGGATGACTTCATCGATGTGGGATGTGTTGTTGGAGTCTACTAAGTCTTCGGACTTCTTAACGCTTCTTCCTTCTCCTCTTAAAAGCCATTTTAAGAGTGATACTTTTGTTAAGAAAGAAGTGGATGATTCGATTTATTGGAAGCGTGTCATTTGTTATCCTAAGAAAAATAACTATTCTACGATTGAAGAGTTTACTCTTCATCAGTTGTTACAAGTGAAGATGATTTAATAAAAACCTCATGAAACTGAGGGTTTTTGATAGGGAATCCATAAAAAAAACTCCCGAAGGAGCTAATTGATAATAATGGAGCAGATGAGGGGAATCGAACCCCCGTATTAACCTTGGCAAGGTTACGTTCTACCATTGAACTACATCTGCATGGCGGCCCCGACGGGAATCGAACCCGCGATCTCCTCCGTGACAGGGAGGCATG
>CAZWPP010000102.1:0-2794 GCA_964635335.1 uncultured Erysipelothrix sp.
TCAGTTTAATAAGAATATGTTACACTATATCCATGGAAAAAGTAATTATTGTTGGTGTTAGCCAAGAGAAAAACAAACAAGATTTCAATGATTCAATGGACGAGTTAGAAGAGTTAGTGAAAGCCTCAGGAGGACATGTTGTTTATCGTGTGACTCAGAATCGGACAAAGATAGAACCTAAGACATTTATAGGAATCGGAAAGGCCTATGAAATCTTAGATCTTTCGAAGGAGTATGATGCAGAAACGATTATTTTTAATGATGAGTTATCAGGATCACAGATGAGAAATCTAGAAGAGATTATTAATAAAAAGATTCTAGATCGGAGCAGTTTAATTCTAGATATTTTTGCGACTAGAGCATCGACCAAAGAGAGTAAACTTCAGGTTAAGCTTGCTCAATTACAATACCGTTTACCACGCTTAGTTGGTTATAGTAACCATTTATCTCGACTTGGTGGTGGTATTGGTACTAGAGGTCCAGGGGAACAAAAACTAGAGATTGATCGACGTGTCATTCAACGGGATATTACTAACATTAAGAAACAACTGAAAGAGGCTAGTAAAAATCGCGATATCAATCGACAACAACGATTAAGAAGTGATTTGCCGATTGTTTCTTTGGTTGGTTATACGAATGCTGGTAAATCTACCCTGATGAATCAGATTCTCAAGAATAATAAAGCAAGTGATGATAAGCAAGTTTTTGAGAAAGATATGTTGTTTGCGACGTTGAACACATCGTTAAGAACTGCACAATTCAGTAATCAACAACCGTTCTTATTAACTGATACTGTTGGTTTTGTTTCAAAACTACCCACCTTTTTGGTGGAATCCTTTAAATCAACTCTGGAAGAGATTACGTATAGTGATTTGATTCTTATTGTGGTTGATGCATCCAACAGCAATCTTGAGTTACAGCTCAATACTACTCATCAGATAATTAAGGAACTAAAGTCACAAGACATTCCAACATTAACTGTTTTTAATAAAATGGATAAAGTGACTGATGAGCAACGATTGAAATTGATGCCTTATTTTAAGGATACGTTCTTTATGTCAGCTCTAAATTCACAGGATGTAACAAATTTATTAGATACTATGCAAGTACTGTTATCTCAAAAAAACGATTGTGCTATAATCAAAGAGTAGAAAAGAGGGAATTATGAGATATATTTTATTGTCCGCTGTTGTAGTTGTTGTTTTATTTGTATTACTTGGGTTTACACGACATGTTGATGATCGTGGTCGAACCACTGTTACTTTTAAATTGAACAAAAAGCAGTTATTATCATTTCTTGGTTTAGCTATCCTATTGTTTGAAATGTTTACGATTGTTCCTGCGAACCATGTTGGGATTAAGTTTAGTGTTTTTGGTGGAGTGAATGAGAATACTCTGGGTGAAGGTTTCCAATTAAAGTCACCGTTTGATCAGATTTATATTATTTCTTCTGAAGTGCAAACCGTAGCAATTCAAGATGTGACTGGTCAAACAATTGATGCCCAATGGGTGAACATGGACTTGGATGTTAAGTATCGTGTGAATCCTAAGAACTCATTTATTGTCTTTAAGAATTTTAGAACACTTGATGCTGTTAACAATCAGTTGATTGTTCCAACAACACAGCGAGCTATTGAACAAATTACAACCCAATACAATGTAATTGATGTATTAGGTGAAAAACGAAATGAAGTGTATATTCAAATCGAAGAGGAGTTGGAAAGAAAGTTGTCTGAATCGGGAATTGATTTTTTCTCACTTACTTTAACGGATACCGATGCTGGTGAATCAATCGAACAAGCGATTGAAGCTGAAGCAATTGCTAAGAAACAAGTTGAGACAGCTCAACAAGCGTTAGAAAAAGCGAAGGTAGAAGCAGAAACTAAGAAGATTGATGCTCAAGCTGCGGCGGATGTTCGTTTAATTGCTGCCAAAGCAGAGGCAGATGCTAACAATCTGATTTCTAATTCTGTTACTGAACAAGTCTTAAAGAAAATGGAAATGGAAGCACGTTTAAAACATGGTTGGGTTGAGGTCAATTCAACTGGTGGAACGATTGTGCAACAACCGTAGAGTATGAAGAAACTTTATTTAGGGTTATGTGTCCTGTTTTTGGTGTTAGGACTTCTGTCGATTTGGTTTCTAATTAGTAATTATAAGACGCCGGCAGATATCTTTGCGTGGGGTTGGTTAAGTGCTTCTGCATTCTATTTAACAGTTCTTACTTATAAGCGGAGTAAATGACTTACAAACTTTAAAATGTTATAATAGTATTAACTAGAGGAGGTAATACATGAAAAAATTACACACAAAAATGAATGAGTATTTAGCGAATCAAATGGTGGGGTTTGTTAAACTTCACAATCTACACTGGTACGTTCAAGGAAAGGGATTCTTTGTTCTTCACACAAAATTTGAAGAGCTTTATGATGAAAGTGCACAAATCATTGATGATTTGGCAGAAAGAATCTTGGCTGTTGGTGAAAAACCAGTTGCTAGTTTAAAGAAAGCCTTAGAAATTGCGACATTACCTGAACTTGAAGACAAATACATTTCTTCTGAAGATGCTATTGTAGCACTTCATAAAGATGTTGAGTTCTGGATTGATGCATCTAAAGAGTTAGTTGCTCTTGCTGAAGAAGCAGGAGATGTTAGTACCGCTGATTTATTTACTGGATACATTACATCCTATGAGAAACTTCTCTGGATGCTCAAAGCTTACCAAGCATAATTATAATTGAAAAATCCTCATTCGTGAGGATTTTTCTTTATAGATAATACTCTTTGATTTCGT
>CAZWPP010000103.1:0-2694 GCA_964635335.1 uncultured Erysipelothrix sp.
TCCATTGTGAGATTATCGGGAAGCGATAGTATTGAAATAGTTAATAAGATATTTACTAGAGATTTGACGCAAATCAAATCATTTAGTGGTGCCTATGGTAAAATCATCGATCCAGCTAGCAAAAAAGTTATCGATGAAGCCATTGTGAATGTATATCGTGGACCGAAAAGTTATACCTGTGAAGATATTGTTGAAATAAATTGTCATGGAGGAGTTGTGGTCACTAAGCAGGTTTTAGGATTATGTCTGGGACTAGGTTGTCGAATGGCAGAGAATGGGGAGTTTACTCAACGAGCATTTTTAAATGGTCGTATTGATTTATCTCAAGCAGAAGCAACCTTAGATATGATTGAAGCACCATCAGTACAAGCATCTGAACTAGCAGCAAAGGGAATTGGTGGAAGTGTTAAGAAACTTGTTGAACCATTGATGGTTCACATTATGGATATCATTGCTCACATTGAGACAAATATTGATTATCCAGAATATACAGATGTTGAAGAGTTAACCAGTGAGGAAGTGCTTCCTAGGGCAATTGAATTTAAGTCGAAAGTATTAGAAATCTTAGAGCATGCCAAGACGGGACAAATAATTAGAGAAGGACTAAAAACGGTTATTCTAGGTCGCCCAAATGTTGGAAAGTCCAGTTTACTGAATGCCTTGTTAGAGGAAGAAAAAGCAATTGTAACGGATATAGCGGGAACTACAAGAGATTTAGTAGAAGGTTGGGTTCGTTTAAAAAATGTAACGTTGCATTTAATTGATACAGCTGGACTTCGTGAAACGAGTGATGTAGTAGAAAAAATTGGGATTGATCGTAGTAAAAAAGCAATGAGTGAAGCTGAGTTAGTTATTGTGTTGTTGGATGGTAGTGCACCACTGAATCATGAAGATCAATGGTTACTGGATGAAACAGTGAATATGAATCGAATTGTTGTAACCAACAAGAGTGATGCAGGTTATATATTTGATAATACGATTGGTATTAGTGCTTTGCATGGAGATATTAGTGGATTGGTTGATGAAATTAATCGACGTTATGAAAATGCGATCATTCTTACTCAACAACCTCTGTTGAGTAATCAGAGACAAATTGGTTTAATGAATCAAGCGTTTTATTCAATAGAACGTGTTATCGATGGTATACAAATGGGATTAGAGTTGGATTTGATTAATCTCGATTTAACAGCATGTTATAAGCAGCTTGCAAGCATCTTAATCCCTGTTGATGAGGTCGATGTAATGTCAGAAATCTTCTCAAGATTCTGTTTAGGAAAGTAGGTATATATGGAGTTATTATTGCGTAGAATTGTATCAAATACAATTGACTATATCATTGTGTCGGTTATATCAATGATTGCTATTATTCCTTTGGGAATACTTAAGTGGACTATTTCGTGGATTCCTTTTATGGGGTGGTTTGCTAGATTGATTCCAACACTTTTTGTTATTAGTCTGTTTTATATCTTTTATGAGTTTTATCACTTATATTATGAAAAACAAACAATAGGAAGACAATTAGCTGGATTAACTGTTCGGTTTTCTGTTTCTAAAAATGATGATGATTTCTTCTGGAGTGTTGTTTTAAGAACGGTAATCAAACAGATTACTGTTAACTTCTTTGTGGTGTCACTTATTAGTGTCTTGATTATTTTATTTAATGATGAGCACTCGAGTCTTCACGATATACTTGCTAGGAGCAGTGTATGGCACAATTAGGGTGGATAGATAGTCATACCCATTTGGCGGATGAAGCGTTTGATGAAGATAGAGATCAAGTGATTGATCGATTACATGAATTTGGGATAAAACACGTTAACTTAATAGGTGAAAGTAGGGTATCCTTAGAGAAGAGTTTAGAGTATGCTTCTAAGGATTCACTATTTGATGTGTCATGTGGTCTTCATCCAGCAGATTTAGAGAATTATTCTCTTGAGGATGTTGAATACTACACAAGCATGGCTAGTGATCCACGAATTGTTGCGATAGGAGAAATTGGTTTAGATTATCATTGGACTCCTGAAACTAAAGAGAAACAAAAAAATGAGTTTATTCGTCAAATTGAATTGGCGAATTCTGTACAGAAACCTGTAATTATTCATACGAGAGAGGCCATACAAGACACTTATGATATTTTGAAGGAACATCGTCCTTTGTTTGGGTGTATTATGCATGCGTATAGTGGATCCTATGAGATGGCGCTTGAGTTTGTTAAGTTAGGGTGCATGATTTCGATTGGAGGTGTCGTGACTTTTAAAAACGCAAAAGATGTTAAGAAGATAGCAGAGTTAATTCCACTGGATTATTTATTGATTGAAACGGATGCTCCGTATTTAACACCCGCTCCATATAGGGGGAAGAGAAATGAATCCCCATATGTTCGTTTTGTTGGTGAGGAGATTGCTAGGATTCGAGATATTTCTGTTGAAGAATTGCAAAGGGCTCTTATTACTAATTATCAAAAATGTTTTGGGAAAGAAATTTATTAAACAAGGACTTATCGGTCCTTGTTTTTATGTATAATGGTGGTAATGAGAAGTGGAGACGACTGATGAAATCTGATATTGAAATTGCGAAGAGTACCGAATGTTTACCGATTCAAGAGATTGCGAGAAGACTGAAGATTGAGGATAAGTATATTATTCCTTATGGTTTTGATAAGGCAAAAATTGATTATCGATTGAAAGATCAAAT
>CAZWPP010000104.1:0-2671 GCA_964635335.1 uncultured Erysipelothrix sp.
TTGAAATGAGAAAGAAGGAAGGGGTTGTGGATTATCGCTATTTCCCTGATCCTAATTTGGTTCCGATTCAACTGGATCCACAATGGGTTTTAGAGATAAGAGAGAATTTAGTGGAGCTTCCTCAAGAACGTCGCCAACGCTACTTCAGTCTAGGTCTTGATACAGTGAATGCTAATATCTTGGTGAATAACAAACCGTTGTCTGATTTTTATGATGCGGTGATTGCAGAGGATAGTGATCCTCGTCAAAGTGCTAACTATTTAATTTCAGAAGTGTTGAGCTTCGTTGAGAAGGATAGTATTGTCTCTGATGTGTTTGATGCTCAAGAGATTGCGACATTGTTGAAGCTTTTGAAAGATAATACTTTGTCGAGTAAACAGTCGAAACAAATTCTTCCTGAGTTAGTGAATAAACATAAGAGTGTGAAGCAGATTATGGATGAAAAGAATTTGGTTCAAATTAGTGATCCGGAGGTTATTCTGATGTGGATAAATGATACTTTAGAGAAAAATCCTCAGGTCATTGTTGATTTTAAGAATGGTAAAGATAATTCTGTGAAGTTTGTGATGGGTCAGGTGATGAAGCTTTCGAAGGGTCAAGTAAATCCTGGGCTAGCGAATCAGTTAGTGAATAAGACATTGCAATCAAAATAATGTATAATGTCAGCGTGAGGATGTGAAGTTATGTCTGAGAAAAATGAACAAGTAGAAAAACAAAAGAAACTCCCGTCAAAAAAAGGGGGACAATATTCCTTTTTAGTTATTGTAGTGATGTTAGTTTTAATTCTGATTCCTTCATTTCTAGTAGGGTCGATTATTTATGATTCCTATATGAAAACAGGGGTGCCTACAGTAGGTCAACGGTTTGATAATGATTTACCGAATAAGATTACTGAAGAGAACTTGACACAAGTAGAAAGTTTATTGAAGACTGTTGCTAATGTTGAGAGTGTTAGTGCTGAATTGCAATCGGCGACCTTGAAGGTGTATGTGAATGTTGTGGATACGTTTGAAAAAGAGGGGTATCCAGATCTAACAAAACAGGTATATGAAAAACTAGCGACTGTTTTACCAATTGAGAAATATTTTGCTTCATCGAGTACTGTGAAGAACTACGACTTGGAGATAAATGTCTTTCAAAAAAGTTCTAAAGTAGATAAAGATACGGGTCCATATTTTGTGTTACAAAAGAATGCGCCAATGCCTGAACCTAAGGTTTATAACTATGGGGATCCATTGAATCCGCAACTAGTGAAAGATTTGTTTACTCCAAAGACTGAGTTGCCGGATGGTTCTAATCCTGCGTCTGATGAAACGCCGGATAATAAAACTGATGGAAATTAAAAAAGGATTAAGTGTAACAACTGAATGTATTGATGTCACGAGCTCAGCCTTAGGAGTGTGTAAGGTTGAGTCTTTTCCTATTTTTGTGAGTAATATGCTTGCTGGGGAACAAGGGGATGTCTTAATTCTGAAGAAGTTGTCGAAGTATGGTTTTGGAAAGTTAGTGAACTTAAGTCAGTCGAGTTCCAATCGTCAACAACCGAAATGCCCGCTGTTTTTAAAGTGTGGTGGTTGCCAGACAATGCACATGAAGCCAGAGTATCAAAATGAATTCAAACATCTTCAGGTCATGAATGATTTGAAGCGAAATGGAAATATTGAAGTTACTGTGAATCCTGTGATTGGTATGGATAATCCTTATTTTTATCGCAACAAAGTGATGATTCCAGTGTCTCATAATCCTTTTGAAGCTGGTTTTTATCGGGTGAATTCTCATTCAATAGTGGATATGGAGATGTGTTATATTCAACATCCATTGTTGAATGAAATCTATAAAACGATTAAAGAGTTTATTAAGCAGTACAATGAAACAACTGTTCAGACGATTATCTTGAGGATTGGTCAGAATACCAATGAAGTGATGGTTGCTTTAGCGATTAATCAACAAGGATTAGTGAATGAGGATAAGTTTGTTGACTTGATTAGTAAATCCTTTCCTGAGGTGAAGAGTGTCTGGTTGAACTTTCATCATCAACCTTCTAATACTGTTATTTCAAAAGACTCTCGTTTAATTTTTGGTTCAGAGACTATTACTGAACGTCTACATGATTTGGTTTTTAATATTTCTCTGAATTCATTTTTCCAAGTGAATACGACTCAGACTGAGATTTTGTATCAAACTGCTATTGAGCTGGCGAATCTTAGTCAAGAGGATAAGGTGTTGGATCTCTATTGTGGTGTTGGAACGATTGCTCTGTTTTTATCAAGGTTTGCGAAGAGGGTAATTGGGGTTGATATTGTTGAATCTGCGATTGATGATGCGAATAAGAATGCGGTATTAAACAATATCAAGAATGTAGAGTTTATTTGTCAGGATGCGACGGATTATATTGAGCAGTTGAAAAATAGTGAGACTGTTTTTGATAAAGTGTTTGTGGATCCTCCTCGGAAGGGTTTAACTCAACAGGGGATTGAAGATTTATTGGAGTTGAAGGCTTCACAGATTGTGTATATTTCGTGTAACCCTCAAACCCTAGCTAGAGATTTAAAACTATTGAGTGAAGAGTATCGTATTGATGTTGTGCAACCTGTGGATCTGTTTCCTTGGACAAGCCATGTGGAGACAGTCGTGTTGATGTCAAAGGTAAAATAGGGATAGCCGTCAAAAG
>CAZWPP010000105.1:0-2618 GCA_964635335.1 uncultured Erysipelothrix sp.
ATCCAGAGCTCTACGTTCATCAATCATTAGTGCAGATGTCGAGGTAAATAACGATAATGTTTTTGGATCATTCATATTAATTGTTGAAACATCGATTCCAGATACTTCTTCTAAAAATTTCATAGCCGTTGGATCCACATGACCTAAAATATCGAGTTTCAACACATTGCTTTCAATATCGTGATACTCGTAATGAGTCGTTTTCCAAGCAGCTTCAGGATTGTTTGCAGGATATTGAACTGGGGTAAAATCAAACACATCTTTATAATCCGGAATAACTACAATTCCACCTGGGTGTTGCCCTGTCGAACGCTTGACACCAGTAGCACCTTGCGTCAAATATTCTTTAAAGGCTTCATGTTTATCTGTGTACAGTGGAACTTGTTCGAAGAAACCTCTCACTAACCCAAATGCTGTTTTCTCAGCGATTGTTCCAATGGTTCCCCCACGAAAGACTTTGTCTTCACCAAAGATTTCTTTTGTTAAATTGTGGGCTTTTTCTTGATAGTCACTGGAAAAATTCAAATCGATATCCGGTACTTTATCTCCCTCAAACCCTAAGAATGTTTCAAACGGAATGTCTTGTCCGTCTCCCTTCATTAAGGTACCACAGGTTGGACAGTTTCTTTCTTCGAGATCGTAACCAGAAGCATATTCATTATTTTCATAGAAGTGAGAATAATGACACTTAGGACATACATAATGTGGAACCAAAGGATTAACTTCAGTAATTTTAGCCATAGTTGCCGCAAATGAAGAACCTACAGACCCTCTTGAACCTACCATGTATCCATCATCTAAGGATTGCTTAACAAGTAAATGGGATGTATAGTAAATCACTCCGTAGCCATTTGACAAAATACTATTGAGTTCTTTTGACAAACGTTCCTGTACTATTTGTGGTAAAGGATTGCCGTAAATGGCATACGCATTCTCAAAACAAATTTGCTTTAATTTTTCATCCGAACCTTCAATAACTGGTGTATATAATTCCTTAGGAACTGGTTGGACCTCTTCAATCATTGAACTAATTTTTTGAGGGTTATCTAAAACAATTATTTCTGTAAACTGCTTTGAAAGATACGGGAAACCTTCTAACATTTCTTGAGTTGTTCTTAAATGTTGATCAGGATTAGTGGTATTGATTCGTTTCACTTCATCTCGGACATACAATGGATGACGAACACCACTAATTCCCATAGCATTGATATAAACGTCTCTAAATATTTTATGCTCAGGATATACATAATGGACATCTCCTGTTGCAACAATGGGTTTATTGAGTTTGTTTGCCACTGCAATAACATCTAATAAAATGTCGATGAGTTGTTCTTCAGATGTCACTACGTTTCTTGTAATAAGCGGTGAATAATTGTTGAGTGGTTGTAGTTCGATGTAATCATAGAACATCATTTCTTTCTCAAGCTCTTCTAATGATCCGGTACGAGCAATCTCAAAAAGATAAGAATTAAAGCAAGATGAACCCACTAATAAATTAGAGCGCAATGCCTGTAGTTGCCCACGCAAAAGGCGAGGCTCAGCATTCCCTTCTTCTCCCTCACTCTTTATTGATTTTCCTCGATACAAAAGAGTTTCAGTATGAGAAATACTAATTAATTTATACAAATCCTTTAGTCCTTGTTGATTTCTTGCTAAAACCATTGTGTGGTAACTTCGTAGCTTATCAAAAGAAGGAACTTGTAGTTGATATTCATAGAGTTCAGTAGTTGTAGTAATACCTTTTAGGTTTAAATCTCTAACCATCTCTAAATAGACTTGCATCAAAATCATTGCATCATAATCCGCTCTATGAGCAGTCATTCTGTCATAAGCTATTTTATAGTATCGAGCCACTGCACCAAGATTTTTGTTCTTCTTAACATCATCCATTAAGATCATTGCGAGATGATACGTATCAATTACCGTGTTCTGCAACGGTTTCTTATTGAGTCGAATACAAAGTTGATTAATAAAGCCAATATCAAATGCCGCATTGTGAGCTACTAGGATTGAACCTTCAAAGAAATTTAGAATTGTATCAATTTCTTCTTCTATCGATTTCGCATTCTTTAAATCTTTTGCGGTAATATTCGTAATACTAGAAATGTGTTTTGACACATCTCCTTTAGGTTTTATAAAGAATTGTTTTCGTTCAACCTCACGATGATTTACTACTTTTATAGCACCAAACTCAATAATTTCATCTAATCTAGAACTTAGTCCAGTAGTTTCTAAGTCAAAAAAGACATAACTTGCTTCTTCGAGGTTTTCTTCATTGCATTTAGATATCGCTTGAAGCTTATCCTCTACTGTGTTGAACTCAACACCATAGATAATCTTAATCTGTTTATTGGGATCTTTTTTATTCAAATCGCTCGCAACCTTTTGTGCAGTTGGAAACGAATGAGACACCATATGATCCGTAATCGCAATAGCCTCAAAACCATAATTATAAGCAGCTGTAATTAACTCTTTTGTATCCGCTACACTGTCCATTTCTGAACTTTTTGTGTGTGCATGCAATTCGATTCGCTTTTGTTGATCAGTGACCTGATAAGTAGTTGCGGGTTCTGTTACATCAATTTTATCAACTTTTACGAAATAGTTGTGACGATAAG
>CAZWPP010000106.1:0-2594 GCA_964635335.1 uncultured Erysipelothrix sp.
TTTGAAGGCACAGATGCAGCAGGAAAAGGGGGAGCCATTAAACGACTTACACGACTCTTTGATCCTCGTATTTATCACGTTTCAACCACAGCTGCACCAACCAAAGAAGAAATCACGCATAACTATCTGTGGAGATTCTACAGAGAATTGCCACCCAAAGGACATCTCACCATCTTTGATCGGTCATGGTATGGAAGAGTCATGGTGGAAAGAATCGAAGGCTTTACACCGCTCTATCGAACTCAACAAGCCTATGAAGAAATCAATGAATTTGAATATTCTCTGATTACAGATGATATGTTCGTACTTAAGTTCTTGATTGTTATTGATAAAGATACTCAATACAATCGTTTTATGGACAGAAAAAATAATCCTGACAAAGACTATAAACTAACAGATGAAGACTGGAGAAATCGCGAAAAATTCGATGATTATGTTGATGCAATGAATGAGATGGTTAATCGGACATCAACTAGTTATGCACCATGGTTTTTGATTGCGGGGACTGATAAGAAATCAGCAAGGATAGAGGTTCTCAAAATTTTCAATAGTCATGTTAAGGAATTCTTAAAGAAAAAGTGAAGCATATAAAAAGCTCGAATCAATCGAGCTTTTCTTCATCATTCGTTCTTAAGAGATCATCCAGTTCTTCCTCTTCAGGATATAGATTGGTCTTTTCTTTAAAATAAGCAAACAAGTAATTGAATGTGACTTTAATAATCGCAAACACAGGAACCCCAATAATCACACCAGTGATGCCATACAATTTACCGGCAGTCAACAGAACAATTAAAATCAATGCAGGATGGATTTTAAGATTATTTCCAAGGATTTTCGGAGAAATAATTCGCCCCTCTAATGTTTGTTCAATTAAAGCGACTATTAATACTTTAACTAACATAAATGGCGAATGAACAATCCCAATTATAAGTGCTGGAAACATCGCTAAGAATGACCCTAAATATGGAATAATGTTTAAAAATCCCGACATAATCCCTAAAGCAACACCATAGGGTAATCCAATCAATGTGTAACCGATAGAAAACATAATCGCAACTGACATAGCAACTGTCAATTGACCACGAATATAAAGCGATAACTGAGTGTTAACTTCACCTAAATAACGAGCGATTGTTTGGCGTTTCGAAGTAGGGAAGAACTTCAAAATTAATGGTGCAACCTTTTCATCTTCTTTCAACAAATAGTAAAGAAGAACAGGGGCCGTTACTAAACCTAATCCGATTGTTACAACCACGCTAATAGTAGATCCTAAACCACTGACGGTACTATTAACAATATCACCAAATCGTTGTGAGATTGTCGACGAAATACGTTGAATAATTTCATCGATGTCAAATTGAGCAGCAATGCCCGTAAATTGTTCGGATTGTAAAAAGGTTTCGATGGAATGAACTAATGATTTCCAATAAGTAGGAAACTCTTTAAATAGTTGAGATAATTGCCCCCAAAGAATTGGGAGTAACCAAGTAAACAGTATTAGAACTACCAAAGAATCTATGAGAATCGTTAACCAAGTCGATGCTGTTTTACTGATGTTTCTTTTTCGAAAAAATGTCATGATTGGTAAAGACATATAGTAAAGAATTAAAGTTGCTACAAATGGAAAGCCCATAACTGAAAAGAATCCTTTAATTGGACTAAAAACAAATGTAATTTTCGTGAACAAGTAAATAATAAGTAGGGTAGAGAACAAGAGAAACATCGTGGCGAATGCCTTCGATTCGACTACTTGTTTAAAATAATTCTTTGGTTTCATAAAAACGCCTCCAACAAAAATAGTATACCATAGTTTAATGTTTTAATAATCATCTAAAGAAAAAGGAAACTAAAGTTTCCTTTTTGGAAAACTTAGTCTCCTTTTTGTATAACTTATTTAAGCTTTGAGCCTTTATCCAATGATTCGTAGAATTCATCTAATGACATTCCCAATACTGCTGCAGCTCTCTTCGCAGAATAAACTGACATGTTCAGTGGATCTCTTTTTCCTGTCACAAATTTTGAAACAGCTGGTTGATGTATGTCAGATTTTTTAGCAAAAGAATATCCGCTTAAACCTTTTGATTTTAACAGTTCCTTGAAATTCATACTGTCCTCCTTTCATGAAATACAATACCCTTTCATCTTTCATTATAAAGAATTACGTGAATTAATCAACTAAAGAACCACACTTTTTAATAAAAAACCGAAAATAATCGTTAATTAAAACAAATGTTCATTTAAAAACATAAAATTAATTATAAATCTACATAACAATTCAAAAAATAACAATATAGAGGAATTTCTATATACCGACCTTTTAAAAACATTTGTTTAGTTGAAAGAAGAAATAAACAAGAAAAGTATTAAAGAATGTCATATTTTAACCCTAAATTGTATAACATGTTATGAAATCATTAAGATATACAAAGTTGTTATTATCGTACATCATAATGAAAATTTATTGGTATAATAAATGTAAAATCTTTCATATTTTCAGATAAGTTAAAAAAAATAGGATCTAGTCCTATTTGAATTTAGAATGGAGCGGATGATGGGAATCGAACCCACGTAGTCAGCTTGGAAGGCTGAAGTTC
>CAZWPP010000107.1:0-2558 GCA_964635335.1 uncultured Erysipelothrix sp.
CAGAAAACCGATACAATTAGGATTAGAAGAAATGAGGTCTTATGAAAAAAATAGTTTTTGATCTTGGTAATGTCATTGTCCGTTTTGATCCAATGGAAATCTATCATCGCTATGTCAACACCCAAGAAGAAGCAGTGATGCTCTATGATATCTTAATGGCAACAAAGTTATGGGAAAAGCTTGATGCAGGTGTCGATCCCTTACAAGTAATCCAAGAAGCCCAACAACATGCAGATAGCTCACTCCATTATGCAATCGAACAACTAATCCATACCTGGACAACTGGTCTTGAAGTCGACAAGCAGATGGAAGAATTCATCATCGAACTTTATCAACGAGGTATTGATCTCTATTTACTTTCAAACGCATCACGTCAGATTCATGATTTTCTAGGAGAACATTCATTGTTTAGTCTAATGAAAGGTCACTATGTTTCCGCAGACACTCAACTTGTAAAACCTCAAGCAACAATATATGAACATTTTTGTGAAGCCTTTCAGCTGAATCCACAAGATTTAATTTTTATTGATGATCGTTTAGAAAACATCCAAGCAGCGAAACAACAAGGATGGGATACTTACCACTACACGTTTGATTTCGATGATTTGAAGAACTACATTGAACAACAACTAAATAAGTAAACAAAAATGACATCTGGTTGGATGTCATTTTAATTATCGACGATTATTAAATGGGCTATATCTTCTTTTATCCCATGCTTTCTGATGTGGATAAATATATCCTTAGGCATCACATCACCATCCAAATCCACCCATTTAACCTCACACTGATCAGGAAGTGAAGTCACTTTGTTTTGTAAATAGATACTATCAGGTTTCAAGTGAACCAAATAGTAATATCCCAACTCATGATACCGTAAATCAAGAGTTTCTTCGAAGAAAAAATTTTCAGTAACAAATAACAATCGTTCAATGTCAACTGTTTCATTGAGCTCTTCGCTTATTTCACGATGGATTGCTTCTAAGCTCGATTCATCGAGATGGATTCGTCCACCGATAAAGTAATCATACTTCGCATGATTATCCCGATATACTAAAAACTTGTTGTTGTGTTCAATAATCGCACCAACACGAACGTTCAAGCGAGACTTATTCTGAAAGTTGATTGCTAAATCCATATCCTGTCTCCTTTTCAAACTGATTCAAAAATTCAATCATGAACTGATGACGTTCAATAGCCATTTGTTTGCCTGTTTCAGTTTTCATGTTGTCTTTTAACAGTAACAATTTATCCAAAAAATGCCACAAAACTGGTCTTTTTTCACGATACTCACTATACTGCTCTAAAGGTTTAAACTCTAAATCCTTAATGTACATGGTACTTTTTTTACTACCACCATACATAAATGTTCGCGCAATCCCAATCGCTCCCATCGCATCCAGTTGATCGGCATCCGACACAATCTTTCCAACTTTACTTAAAGGTTGTTTATTAAAACCACCCTTGTAACCAAAATTTCTTATGTCCGATAATAATATTTCATAGTCAAATTCACTTATACTAATGTTACAACTCATTAAGAGAGTCTTTAAATCAGAATCAATGTCTCCTTGATAAAACTTGTCATCAAACTCATCATGCAAAAAACTAAGAAGTGTAATCATTGTTTCTGCTTCTTTTTCAACACGATTAATTTCTAAGGCATTTAAATACACTCGATAAAGATGTTCAAAATCATGGCCAGAACTTTCATTCATGTATTTCTTTTTTAAATAATTAATTAACTCATTAACCATGTTTAGTATCAAGCTCCCTTACAATATCTACCCAAGACAATAGAATCATCACCACGATAATGACATTAGTCACTAAAGGATCAATCTTCTGTAATCGAATGGTAGGTATTACCAAGTTTATCACCAGTTTCATAAGTTGAGTATTAAGCACTTGACGATGCATAAAAAAACTCAACTTATATTTATTAATAAGATACAAGTAAATCATGTATAGATTAAGTGACAATAACATAAAATAGATACCAGCTAAGATTGAATCCCCAATCCCTGGAGGATACTTAAAATATTCCCACACCCAAATGACTTCCATAAAAATAACAATACTACTGTACCACGATAATTTACTACCAAATTCAATTTTTCGATCATCAAACATAGTGTAGTAAATAGCAATAGCTTCAATAAAAAAAGCAAAAACAATAGTAAGAACAATGCTCTTATTCATAAACCATAAACTAAATAAACCAATAAAAATTCCTATTATAAAAATAGACCACGACTTCTTGTTCCATCTGTTTAACATGACATACCTCAACTGAATTATTATAGCATAGAAAAAGATATGCTTTGTGGCGCTGAGATAAAGTTAATTACTAATTTCAACATTCTCAATCTTTATTATGTGTAACAAATGAGTTGACTCCATTTATCAACCATCAAAAAAGTGAAGCGATCAAAATCACTTCACTTAGTTAAATATATTGTTCAATCAATTATTGAGGGATTGCTCCATGGATAATCTCCAAGACTTCCTCTTGTGTACCACATTCAAGGGCTCTATTTGCCATTTCTTTCATTTCT
>CAZWPP010000108.1:0-2523 GCA_964635335.1 uncultured Erysipelothrix sp.
TGTGGTGGCGTTGGGTTTTCCCAGGATTTATGGTTTTCTTGACTGCATTATCAGTAAATATCATCGGTGATGGTTTACGGGATGCATTAGATCCTAAATCAAACGAAAGATAGGAGGACATTCTATGGCATTACTAGAAATTAAGAATTTACATACATATTTTACGACTCGTCGAGGGCTAATTCGGGCTGTTGATGGTGTTACTTTGTCAGTAGAACAAGGGAAGACATTAGGAGTTGTTGGTGAATCTGGTTCTGGTAAATCACAAACAGCAATGAGTATTTTGCAACTGTTTGAAGAAAACCAAAAGATTCATGAAGGCGAAATTATATTTGATGGTAAGAAAATTTCTGAATTTAAGGAAAAAGAATTACAAAAGATTCGTGGGAATGATATTTCAATCATTTTCCAAGAACCAATGACATCATTAAACCCTGTTTTAACAGTTGAGAGACAGTTATCAGAAGTATTAATGTTACACCAAGGGATGACTAAAAAAGAAGCTGCTATTGAAGCAGCTGTGCTATTAGGTATGGTTAAGATTCCTAATCCAGATGTTGTTGTGAAACAATACCCATTTGAATTATCTGGAGGGATGTCTCAACGAGTTATGATTGCGATGGCATTAGCGTGTCGTCCGAAATTATTAATTGCGGATGAACCGACAACTGCACTTGATGTTACAATTCAAGCACAAATCCTGAAATTAATGAATGAACTTAAGAGAGACTTGAATACAGCAATTATGTTTATTACTCACGATTTAGGTGTTATTAACCAAATGGCGGATGATGTAGCAGTTATGTACTGTGGTCAAGTTGTTGAACAAGCACCTGTTGAATACATTTTCCAATCAAAAGGAAAGTATCAACATCCATATACTGAAGGTTTATTAAAATCTATCCCTAGTTTAACATCTGATAGAGGAACTCGTTTGGATGCTATTCCAGGTTCAGTACCAAATCCGTTTGATTTGCCAAAAGGGTGTCGTTTTGCTCCTCGTTGTAAATACGCAACTGATAAGTGTCGAAACGAGATGCCTGAACTGAAGAGTGTTGGAGAAAATCAAATGATCCGTTGTTTCTATCCAAGTAAAGAGGAGCGAGCAAACAATGACAAATAGAGTACATGAAGGAAAAGAAGTTTTAGTATCAATCCAAAACTTGAAGAAATATTTTCCAATCAAAAAGAAATCAGTTTTTCAACGGACACAAGAGTTTGTTCACGCAAATGAAAACGTAACTGTTGATATCTATAAAGGTGAAACACTTGGACTCGTAGGGGAATCAGGGTGCGGGAAATCAACCTTAGGTCGTACAATTGTTCAATTGTATGATCAAACCGATGGTTCAACCCTCTATTTTGGTAACTCAATTGCTGAAATAGCACCGAAATATGTTAAAGAAGTCATTCAGTCACTTCCTAAACAAGTTCCTTTGTTTTTTAAAGAAGAAGAAGAACTTCATGAATTAGAAGCTAATCCTGAGCTAAAATCAGAAGTAGAATTAACCCGAGCACAAGCTCAAGAAAAAGTCACACTGAAGAAACGTTCGATGAACAACAAATACAACAATATCAAGCGTATCTTTGGTGGTTTAATTACTGCTCCTGATTTAACTGTTGTTTCTAAAACATTTAACGATTATTACAAGAATCTTATTGAAATTGCTCAGTTAACAGTTAAGTCTGAAGAAGTGAACACAGCTCTGACAGATCCAAAGAATGCTACAAAAGCAGATGCTTTAAAATCTAAGTTGACTGCTTTTGATGCACAGATAAAGAAACTTCAAGAATCAGCGGATGAAGGTCAAAAGAAGATAGATGACTTGAGAGCACAATACATTCAAAACGATCGTTTTGATGAGTTTGAAAAAGAGAGAACTGAAGGGATTGACCTTTCAAAACTAACAACTGAAGAAATGCGTCGTTTACGTCGAGACTTGCAATTTATTTTCCAAGATCCATATTCCTCATTGAATCCACGAATGACAGTTGGACAAATTATTGGGGAAGGTGTTGTTGCCCATGGTATGTTTAAGTCACGTCGATCAGAAGGATATACTGAATATATCCAAGACATCATGGAACAATGTGGTTTACAATCCTACTTTATTCACCGTTATCCGCACCAATTCTCAGGTGGACAACGCCAACGGATTGGTATTGCTAGAGCTTTAGCGCTTCGACCTAAGTTTATTGTTGCTGACGAAGCAGTTTCGGCACTGGATGTATCGATTCAATCTCAAATTATTAACCTACTACAAGATCTTAAAGAAGAATTTAATTTAACGTATCTATTTATTACACATGACCTTTCAGTTGTTAAGTATATCTCTGATCGGGTTGCTGTTATGTATTTAGGTCACATTGTAGAATTAACGGATTCAGGACAAATATTCTCTGAACCTCTTCATCCTTATACTCAAGCATTATTGGAAGCAATCCCTAGAACGGATGTTGATGGTAAAGCTTATGAATTACAGATTTTAGAAGGAGATATTCCGTCAGCGGTTCGACCACCTA
>CAZWPP010000109.1:0-2473 GCA_964635335.1 uncultured Erysipelothrix sp.
ATATGTATTTACCAGGCTCACCTTTAAACCCAAGTCATGAAGATACAGTAGTGAGTTATTTCCTTGATGGAGCCACAAACCATCAGCTTGTGACAACTCGTAAATCGGATGATGTGACTGAAACCTTTGAATCCCCAACGATTGCGATTTCTCGACGAGGTTTAGATATATTTGTTGAGAGTAACTTATCAGATTCAATTCTCTATGGAGATGGAACAGATAATACAATTATCGTGATTGGAGATTACAACGCAAAAGTAGTGAGCACTTGGTTAACACCTTACTATGAACATGTGATCGTGATTAACTCTGCTTTCTATACAAAGTCACAATCAGAATTCTTTGAATTATTTGAAACGTATAATATTACAGATGTATTGTTAGTAGAATCGATTAAGAATATCGGTGATTCGAGTGAGAATAGTAAATTGAAACGTATCTATGAGTAGTAATAGGAGCTTATTATGAGTCAAAGTCTTATTGAATTATTCCACTATTTTAGCCAAGTTACACGACTCGATTTAACTTCTTTTAATTCGCTTCCAATCAATTTATTTTTAAGTTTATTCTTTTGCTTATGTGCTTTCTTTGGTTATAAATCAGTACGATATCTATTCTCTTTAATAATATTTACTCTCACAATACTACTTGTAACCTTCATCTTAGAAGGTAGAACAGAGTGGATTTACATCGCGACTACATTCTCTGTATTATCCGTTGTGTTTGCATTTATGGCTTATTTCTCAAAACGAATAAGTGTGTTAGTTGTGGTTGGGTTATTGGTTTTTGGTAGTTTAAATGCATTTAATCTACATTGGATATTTGTTTTATTCATAAGTATTGGTTTAGGTCTTATCGCATATTTCTATCCACTGATAACAGTGATACTTATTACAAGTACACTCGGTTCTTATGAATTATTACAGGGTATGGATTATTCAAACTCCAATTACATCTATATGCTTATTGGTTTAATCATCATTAGCCTCTTATTTCAGTTTCTAAGTAATCAAGAAGGAAGAGTCTTTCTTAAAAAGATCAAAGGTAAATTGTATGGATCAAGTTTATCGTAAAGAACTTAAATATGTTATTTCACTTGAGAAAGTGTTTCGAATACGAAACCGATTATCTTCTTTTTTAGACTATGACACCTATTCAAATGAAGAGGGATATATCGTTCGAAGCTTATATTTTGATTCGATTAACGACAAGGATCTATTTGATACATTATATGGATTAAATGATAAACACAAAATTCGATTACGAATTTACTCAGTTCATGATCAACAAGTCAAACTAGAATGGAAACGTAAAACAGGTTCAGATTCACATAAGGTTACTCTAATCATTACAAGAGAGAATGCGGAATCGATGATAAATGGAGATTATGAGTTTCTTAGATCGATGGAAAATGATCAAGCACTTTCAATCTATCACATTTTGAAAAGAGAAGCGTATAGTCCAAGAACGATTGTGGAATATAAACGTGTTGCGTATGTGCATCCAATAAGCAATATCAGAATATGTTTTGATTATCAACTTAAGGCGAGCTTAACACCCTTTAATTTCTTTGAAGAAAACATTGGGGTTTTACCAATCTTATCCGTTGATCAAGCTGTATTAGAAGTGAAATACGATGATTATCTACCGACATTGATTAAGGAAGTTCTATCACCGATGGATGAATTATCACAAGCAAACAGTAAATACGTTCAAGCAAGAATGTTATAAAAGGAGAAAAATATGAATGATTTGATACAACAGTTTTTACTAAATGACCAATCACTTAGTACGACAACAATTCTCATTAATAATAGTGTCGCATTGGTTGGGGCTTTGTTTATTATGTTTACATACAAAGCGAGTTATTCAGGTTCAGCGTATAGTCGTAAGTTCAATGTTTCCTTAGGGATGATTACACTCATTATTACAATGATTATGAGTTTAATTAGCAGTAATATTGCATTGTCCTTAGGTTTAGTTGGTGCTCTTTCCATTATCCGTTTCAGAACAGCGGTTAAGGATGTTAGAGATGCGACATTTATCTTCTGGTCCATTGCTTTAGGGATTGGATGTGGTGTATCTGAATATTTACTCGTAAGTATTGGATCTTTATTCATCTTTGTTTTCCTTATTCTTCTTAAACAACTTGGGACAAATGAAAGACATTTACTCGTAGTTCGTTGTCAAGCAAACGCTCAAAGTCGTGTTGAAAGTATCGTAAGTGAAACCTTTAAGAAGGATGCTCGTTTATCAATGAAAAATGCAACACCAAATAGTGTTGAATATGTTTGCGCTTTAGTGGAATGGGATAAGAAGTCTAAAAACAAAGCAAATATTGTGGAAAATCATAAAGAATGTTTTTCCACTTCAAAGATTCAAAAATTTTATAAAAAGAATCAAAAACATTTTCTAATAAAAATATTTGATAAAAAAGAAAAAAATGAAAACAAAAAATAAAAAAAATTGTCAA
>CAZWPP010000110.1:0-2454 GCA_964635335.1 uncultured Erysipelothrix sp.
TATCTACCCCAAGTATTGTTAATAGGTTACCTACTAACTCGTTGAGCCATTTCATTCCAAGTATCTGATCTTGAATAAATGTCCACATACTATTTGATTAACCCTTCTAGATATCCAATAAGTTCTTTTATCTTTTCGTTATTCAGTTGATAGTGTTTCCATTTCCCCTCAACTCGACAATTTATCAAATCTACTTCGCAAAGTATTTTCAAATGATGAGATAGCGTTGGTTGACTAATTTCTAAATCTTCAAGAATATGACAAGCACATAGTTCATTACTCATCAGTGAATTGATAATACTGAGACGATTCTCATCACCAAGTGCTTTAAAAGTTTCATTTAGTTCCATAATACCTCCATGCTATTGATATTATAGTCTTCATATAGATGACTGTCAATGTGAGAAGCAAAAATAAAACTCGCCATGGCGAGCTTTACATTTCCTCTAATACTTCCATCAACTCTAAGATGCGGTTTAAATCATCTGTATCACTAAAATGAATAGTAATATTGTTTTTATCGATATTCACTTTGGTTTGAAATTTCTTTTCCAATAATTCTATTGGATACTGATATTCTTTTTTGGGTTTTTTCTTAATAATGATCTTTTCTGTAGGATGCTTCTTAGTCAACTGCTCAACTTGGCGTACTGATAAATTATCTCTAACTGCAATTTTCGCAAGTTTGATCATTTCTTCTTCGCTATCCAACGTAATCAGTGGTCGCACATGACCCGTCGTTAACTTATTATCAACAACAAGTTGTAAAATTTCACGAGGAAGTTTTAAAAGTCGTGTTAAGTTTGTAATATAACTTCTTGATTTATTCATTTTTTCAGCTAACTTTTCTTGGGTATAACCAAAACGATCAATCATTTGTTGGTAGGCTTTCGCCTCTTCAACGACATTTAAATCTTCACGCTGAATGTTTTCGATTAAAGAGACTTCCATCATTTGATCATCGTTAAAATCAACGATGATTGCTGGAATTGTTTCTTTTTCAGCTAATTTAGATGCTCTTAAGCGCCGCTCTCCTGCAATCAGTTCATATCCTTTGATCGATGATTGACGAACAAGAACAGGTGTGATGACACCGTGTTGAAGAATTGATTCTTTTAACTCGTTTAATGAGACCGGATCAAATTCACGACGAGGTTGATACGGATTCGCAATAATATCGTTTACATTCAACTCTTTGTGTTTATAATCAACCGAAGTTTCAATTCCTTTTTCTATGTCATCAATGATGGATGCGGCATCATCACCAAAGATAGCTTGTAATCCTTTTCCTAGGCGTTTACTCATGCGTCTCCTTTCTCAACTTTATTTTGTTGTAGAACTTCTTTTGCTAATGCGGCATAGGCTTTTGCTCCAGAAGAGTTAATATCGTATTCGAAGATGGTTTGTCCAGTGGATGGCGCTTCTGATAATTTAACATTCCTTGGAATACACGTCCTATAGACTTTTTCTTTAAAGTATTTTCTGACTTCTTGTTGTACTTCCACAGAAAGTTTTGTTCGAACATCAAACATTGTCAGTAGCACTCCTTCAATTTTTAAGTCATGGTTAAACAAGCGTTGTACCAAACGAATTGTTGATAACAATTGAGTTAATCCCTCTAATGCATAGTATTCACATTGGACTGGAATCATGACAGAGTCTGCAGCTGTTAATGCATTCGTATTTAATAAACCTAATGACGGAGGACAATCAATAATCACATAATCATATAAGTGTTTCATTTTATCTAACTTTTTCTTCAGATATTGCTCTCTACCTGACTTAAACTCTGCCATCTCTAGATCTGCACCGGCCAAATCAATAGTAGAAGGAATGATATCGAAGGGAGGTTTTTTAAGTTTAATAACAATCTCATCAACATTCTCATCACCTAACAGTAAATCGTAAGTGCTCTTCTTTTTATGATTGTTACCGACACCTGCTCCTTGACTCGCATTTCCTTGTGGATCCAAATCAATTAACAATACTTTGGCTCCTAAATATGCCAACCCGGAAGCTAAGTTAACGCTGGTAGTTGTCTTACCTACCCCTCCTTTTTGATTTGTGACTGCTATTACCTTCCCCATACTACTCACCTTTCTTGATATCGATAATTAGTTGTACCCCTTCATCAGTAGTTATCTTCTTTATTGAGGTACTAATTCCCATATCTTGTACCATTTTTACTGAATGTTCTATCGTATTTATCGCTATCCGAAGATCACGATTGATTCCTTTTTTTCTTGGTTTTGTATCAAAAATATCTTTCGATAAACGTTTGGTTAATTCTTCTGTTTCCTTAACACTTAAATCCTTCTTAATAATTTCACTGACGGCTTGTTCTTGTCGATACGAAGACAACGACAAGAGTGAACGTCCATGTCGCTCAGTTATTGTCTTGTTTTTAAGAGCCTCAATAACCTTTTCGTTTAAACCTAACAAGCGAATTTTGTT
>CAZWPP010000111.1:0-2328 GCA_964635335.1 uncultured Erysipelothrix sp.
AATCTCCTTTAAATTCTTGTTGTGAGTGTCTCAATGAATAAATCAAGATTGTCTGTAATGACTGAATGTCCTACATTGTCAAAGACAACGAGTTCTGATTGATTTTCGAGTAACTGATGAGCAGCGATTGAATCATTCAGTGGAACAACTAAGTCTTCTTTTCCATGCATAATGACAATTGGTGCTTTGACCAATTCAATACGGTTGCTTCCTTCGACTACTCCATTGGATTCATTGGTCATATTGAAGGTTGCGAGCGCTACATCAACATCGACTAAATTGCGTTGTTTAAAGATTGCATCTAAATAAGTTTCATAATCTTCTGGACTTGGTTGATTCAAGTTGTAGATGGCTGCATTCCAGACCATTTTCATTAAATCACGGTTGTTGGTTTCGTATGCATTAAGGATCGGTAACACTTGGACAGGATCGACCGCAATTTCTTCGCGTGTATAGATTCTTTCAGTAAGAATTGGTTGGTAGTCTGGTCCTTTTTTAAACATAGGATATCCTTTAAGTCCAACTGAATCTAACAAGAATACTTTCGCAATTCTTTCTGGAATATCTGCAGCGGTTTCTAAAACAATTCCACCTCCTGTAGACCAACCAACAATGTTAACATCGTGTAAATCTAATTTTTCAATAAATGCTGTGACTTCTTTTGAGAAATCATGTAACGATTCAAGCTGACGATTGTAGGTTGTATCTCCAAATCCAACTAAATCTAAGGCATAGACTTGATAATTATTTTCAAGTTTTTGCATCACGACTTGGTAGTGGACACTGGATGACATATTGCCATGGACAAGTAAAACAACCGGTCCCTTGTCTCCTGCTTGACGATAAGCTACAGTTTCGTTAGTGCCTAAATCGATTGTGTGTACTGGATAGTGTTTCATATTAGAGTCTCATTCCGCCATCAACAGCGATGCATTGTCCTGTGACGTAAGAAGCATCATCACTTGCTAAGAACAGAGCAACACTTGCGATTTCACTGGGTTGTCCTAAACGACCTAACATTGTCATAGCTGCGAATTTATCGAGTAAATCTTGTGGTACTGTTTTTAGAATATCTGTCATTGTGTAGCCTGGTGCAATCGCATTGACACGAACTGGGACACCTTTTCTAGCAAATTCTTTAGCCCATGTTTTCGCAAGGGCAACAACTGCTCCTTTTGTAGCTGCATAGTTGGCTTGACCAATGTTTCCATATGTTCCGACAACAGATGAAATGTTAATGATTGATCCGCCACCTTGTGTTTCCATGTACGGACCAATGTGACGAGTTAAATTAAAGACACCTTTTAGGTTAACGTCAATTACCATGTCCCATTGTTCATCGGTCATTTTACGTGTCATGGCATCACGAGTGATTCCTGCATTGTTGACTAGGATATCAATTCGTCCGTATTTTTCTACAATTTCATTAAAAACTTCTTCACAGTGTTGTGAGTCGGTTACGTTAAGTTTAATAAATTCTACTGATTCGTGTTCGTAAGTCATTTCTCCCATATCTAGGGCAACAACTTTTGCTCCTTCTGAAGCAAAGAGTTCTGCCATTGCTTGGCCTAATCCTCTTGCTCCTCCTGTGATTACTGCTACTTTTCCTTCTAATCTCATGTTTCCTCCTTGCCTTTTGAGCACAATAAATAAAACTTCAAGTTTAATAACTTTAATTATTTGTGAACGACCATTCACATGAACGAGTGTTCACCTTTGATTCCAATATACTAAAAGCGCTTTCATATGTCAATGGATTTTAATTTTGTTATTTTTTTAATTAGTCAGATACCACAAAAGGATAACCCAACATTTATGCTACCAGTCTTTTGTTTAATAGGTTCAGGACACTCTTTCGGTTAATAATGTATTCTCTTTGACAATTTGCTGTATAATAAATCTATGAAAAAAGAAAAATATTACGAACAATTGTATCGGATTAACCCCACAACCAATCGCGTTATCATTGACATAACTCTGGATAATTATCTAGATTTTTTTCACGAATGGGATAACTCTGTCTTTAAAAAACGTGACATCAATACTGCGCTTGTTCAATTTTTGGACTTGTGTTCATCCGATATCCCTTTAAGCAAGAAAATAGAAATCAGTTTTATGTTAGAAGATGAATCACACAGCAGTACAAGAGAATCTCAGATTCGCGAAAGTTTTCAGAACTATTATCATTCACTCTATCGTTTGGAAACAAAGAAAACGAGGCGCTATATTCGAACAGCTATTATCTTATTGATTGTTTCGCTTTCCTTGCTCGCAATCTATGGACTTCTCATAGACACTACATCGAGTTCAATTCTTTTCAGAGTTTTA
>CAZWPP010000112.1:0-2313 GCA_964635335.1 uncultured Erysipelothrix sp.
GTTTTTACTAAGTGCCATTGTATTAATGATCGTGATCTGCTTCCATTGCCTCTTTGTGTGTTTTATGAACAGTCCCGTGTGGATGTTCAACTGGTGCATAGATTGAATACACCTTTAATGGTTCATCACTCTTGTTGGTTAGATTATGCCATTTTCCAGCAGGAATAAACACCGCAAAGTTATCTTCAGCCACTGCCTCAAAATCTAAATTATCTTCAGAATCTCCCATTTGAACAAAAGCTTCACCTTCTTCGATTCTTAAGAACTGATCGACATCTGAGTGCATTTCAAGTCCAATATCTTCACCCGGTAAAATGTTCATTACTGTCAATTGAAGATGACTACCTGTCCAAAGCGTTGTTCTGTAGTTTTCGTTTTTTAGCGTTTCTTCCTCAATGTTGATTACATAAGGATTAGGTCCAAAATCTTTTGTCATATTATCTCCTTCTAATTGATAATGATTATCAATATCTGAGTTTATTGTACCACACAAACCAAAAGAAACAACCCTATTGCTCATTATTTTTTATAGTCTTTTACAAATAGAAAGTCATGTATTGTAAATGCTTTACATGACTCATCAACTTATTTTGTACCGTAAATTCTGTCACCAGCATCACCGAGCCCTGGTACGATATATCCTTGTTCATTTAATTTTTCATCGAGTGCTGCTAAATAAATATCAACATCAGGATGGAGTTTTGTGACAAACTCGACTCCTTCTGGAGCTCCAACTAAACAAACTAATTTAATATTTTTAGCTCCACGTTTCTTCACCATTTGAATTGCTGCATCAGCAGATCCACCTGTTGCTAGCATAGGATCAACTATCATAATGACCGCTTCTTCTAACCCACTTGGGAATTTCGCAAAATATTCATGAGGTAATAAAGTTTCTTCATCTCTATAGACCCCGACATGTCCTACTTTTGCGGTAGGAATCAACGAACGGATACCATCAATCATGCCGAGTCCTGCTCTTAAGATTGGTACAAGAACAACTTCTTTAGCTAATTCATGAGTATGACAAATAGTTAACGGAGTTTCAACGATACATTCTTTCAGAGGTAAATCTCTAGTGATTTCATAAGCCATCAACCCAGCGATTTCATCAAGGTTTTGTCTAAAGTCCTTAGTCCCTGTGTTTTTATTTCTCATTTGTGCTAATTTGTGAGTAATCAGTGGATGATTCAATACAGTTACCATTTGCTATTCTCCTTTTTCTATAAGATCATAGTGTGAACAAAGCTCTTTAACTTCACGACGAACCTTTTCAACTACTTCTTCATTTTCTGAATCATGACATAACTCATAGATCCATTTCGCAATTTGTTTAAATTCATTTTCTTTAAAACCACGAGTTGTCATTGCTGCGGACCCAAGACGAATACCTGATGATACCGTAGGTTTTAATGTATCATTAGGAATCGTGTTTTTGTTAGTAGTAATCCCAGCCTTATTTAGTCTAGCTTCTACAAATTTCCCTGTCAAGTTGTATGTTGAATAAACATCAATCATTACTAGATGATTATCTGAAGTTCCACTCACAATTCTAAATCCATAGTTCTTTAATTCATCAGCTAATACTTTTGTATTTTTGATAACTTGTTCGATATAGGTTTTAAAGGATGGTTGAAGTGCTTCTTCAAAACAAATTGCTTTTGCGGCAATAATGTGCTCCAAAGGTCCTCCTTGAGAACCAGGAAACACAGCTTTATCAATCTTCTTCGCCCATTCTTTTTTACAAAGAATTAAACCAGCCCGAGGTCCCCGTAACGTTTTATGGGTTGTTGTTGTGACAAAGTCGGCATAAGGTACAGGGTTTGGGTGTAGCCCTGTGGCAACTAAACCAGCGATGTGCGCCATATCAACCATAAGTAGAGCTCCAACTTCATCCGCAATCTCTCTGAATTTCTTAAAATCAATTAGACGACTGTAAGCACTCGCTCCAGCAACAATCAGTTTGGGTTTCACTTGTTTTGCGATTTCTCTAACTGCTTCATAATCTATCATTTCTGTGTCTTTATCAACACCATAACTTTCGAATTTGTAGAGTTTGCCTGAAAAATTATATGGCGAACCATGGGTTAAGTGTCCTCCAGCGTTCAAGTCCATCCCTAAAACGACATCGTATGGATTTAAACACGCTAAATAAACTGCCATATTTGCTGATGAACCACTGTGAGGTTGAACATTGGCATGCTCTGCTCCAAACAGTTCTTTTGCTAAATCGATGGCTTGTTGTTCAATTAAATCAACAACTTCACAACCACCATAATAACGAGCATTTGGATAACCTTCCGCATATTTGTT
>CAZWPP010000113.1:0-2300 GCA_964635335.1 uncultured Erysipelothrix sp.
CTGTGGCTTGAATTTCAGTTGATGGACTTACAGCATAGACTGTAATCATCATAGCGATCATCAAACCAACTTTGGAAATAAAATTAAGCATTTTTGTCATACATTATTTCTCCTTTATGGTTTGTTAACGAACAAAGTTCGTTAGATTAATTCGATGATTCAGTTATGTCTCAATTTCACATAATTAGCTTAAATCAAATACATAAATGAATCCCAAAAAATGGAACGATATCTCCAATCAACTGCTCCCCCTTTCTAGGATAAAATCATAAAACTAATGACTCATTAATTTACATGAAATATCATTTGTAATTATCTTGCACGGCTGTTCCTATTGTTATTAAAATTGTAATTTTCATGTATTATCTTTCTTATTTTAATAACAATAAGCCATACCACCACAGTCTGAAATGTCTTGTCTGTTGCCATTTTGATTAATATAAACTATATATTCCTATCAAAATGTTCATGACGAAAAGACTTTGTGAAAAAAACAATTTACAAAACAAACTCAACAAATAATTATCCATTAAGCTCTACATTCGAGTTGTGGTTTCTATACATTTTCATATTAGCACGCAAATGTTGATAATACAATCAAAGTAATCTTGCTTATCTAAGTTTTTTTATTACAACCAATTGTCTGTACCTTTTCATAAGTTTGTTTCTAGCTAATACAACAAAAAAGGAACCCTTTTCGGTTCCAAATTTATTCAGAAGGTTTTAACTCAAACCACTAATATTTCCATAATCATCAATGTCAATATTCATTGCTGCAGGTACTTTCGGTAAACCCGGCATTGTCAGAACACTACCCGTTAAACAAACAATAAATCCAGCACCTAAAGATACACGAAGTTCACGGATTGTAATTGTAAAATCCTTAGGTCGATTCAAAATCTTCTGATTATCCGTCAAAGAATTTGGTGTTTTAGCCATACAAATGTGAAGCTTATCCCATCCCTTCGAAACAATATTTTCAAGTTGACGTTGTGCCTCCTCTGTAAGAACAACTTCTTTTGCCCCATACATCTTTGCAGCAATTGTCTCTACTTTTTTCATAAAATCATCTGTAGGTAGATACAAAGGTTGATATTTATTCTCTTGCTGTATCGCCTCAAGCACCTTTTTACCCAAGTCAAGTCCACCTTCAGAGCCATCCATAAACACAGTTGACAACGCCATTGGATGATTATTATCCGAACACCACAATTCTAAAGCCTTAATTTCTTGATCTGTATCGGATGGAAAACGATTAATCGCTACAACGTAAGGTAAACCAAACGATTGCACACTCTCAACGTGTTTCTCTAAATTATCAACCCCACTTATTAATGCGTCCACATTCTCTTTGCCTAAATCATCAAACAAAACACCACCATGGAGTTTAAGAGCACGAATTGTCGCCACAATAACTACAGCATTTGGTTTTAAGTTAGCCATTTGACACTTAATGTCTAAGAACTTCTCAGCACCAAGATCCGCCCCAAATCCAGCTTCTGTCACAACAATATCCCCGAGTTTAAGAGCTAACTTCGTAGCCAAAATACTATTGCATCCATGGGCAATATTCGCAAAAGGTCCCCCATGAACAAAAGCTGGAGTATGCTCCAATGTCTGAACAAGATTAGGATGAATTGCATCCTTCAGTAACATCGCAACTGACCCTTCAATCTTTAAATCAGAAACATACAATGGTTCACCAGCTTGACTATACCCAAGAAGTATTCGAGAAATTCTCTGTTTTAAATCCTTCAAAGAGTTCGATAAACAGAGAACAGCCATTATTTCACTCGCAACCGTAATATTAAAACCCTCATGTCTTTCTAAACCATTACTTTTAGCACCTTGTCCTAACAAGACACTTCTCAAAGCACGATCATTCATATCAAGACAACGCTTAAACACTAGTTTATCAACATCAAAATTCAACTCATTCCCTTGAAAAAGGTGATTATCCAAACAAGCAGAAATTAAGTTATTCGCAGATGTCACCGCATGCATATCGCCAGTAAAATGAAGATTTATATCCTCCATAGGAATTACTTGAGAATAACCTCCCCCACAAGCACCTCCCTTAATACCAAACACAGGTCCCATACTTGGTTCTCTTAAAGCAATCACAACATTTTGTCCAAGTTTCTTCAAAGAATCACCCAAACCTATTGTAGTGGTAGTTTTCCCTTCTCCAGCTTTCGTAGGAGTAATTGCGGTAACTAAGACAAGTTTTCCATCCTTCTTATCAATTTGATCTTTCAATCGATAATCAATTTTTGCCTTATCAAAACCATAAGGAATAA
>CAZWPP010000114.1:0-2229 GCA_964635335.1 uncultured Erysipelothrix sp.
TTGTTAAAAATAGGTTTCGTTCTAAATTTGAAGCATCAACAACATTGATGATAACATCTGGTCTTTCATCAACTAAAAAATTCCTAGCGACTACTTCTTCTAGGGTATAGGGTGATAAGGAATAGATACCTGGCAAGTCAATAATTTGAAAATCTTTGTGTTTTTTAAGAGTCCCTTCTTTCTTCTCAACTGTTACCCCTGGCCAATTTCCTACGTGTTGATAGGTGCCAGTTAATTCATTAAAAAGTGTTGTTTTGCCACTGTTTGGATTTCCTGCTATAGCGATTTTAATCATTGGTGTTGACTCTTTCTACTTCAATAAAATGAGCATCTGCTTTGCGGATGCTAAGTTCGTATCCCCGAACTTTAATTTCAAGGGGATCACCTAATGGTGCAATTTTCTTTATGTAGATGATTTGATTTTTAGTGATGCCCATATCCATGATTCTTCTTTTAATGGGACGATCACCCTCAATCTTAATCACTTTAACTTTTTGATTAATCTTTGCTCGATCTAAATAAAACTTTTGTGACACGTTTTCTTCACCATCTTTCAAATGTTAGCAATGTCTAACCATTTCTCACTCAGTTTATCTTGTGTGTTTTTTCAAGTCAAGCGATGTTATCACAGTTCAAATAGATAATGGAGTGATAATAATTCTCACTCTCAAGAATACTGTTCCATTAAAAAAGGATTGATCTTTAAATCAACCCTTCTTTCTTATTGTTAAGCTTTGTTTGCTGAACCAAACATTGCGATTTTGTCACGAACAACTTGTTTTGCAGCATCAACTCCTGGTTTAAGAAGTTTACGAGGATCAAATCCTTTTCCTTCTAAGTCTTTGCCAGCTTCAATATAACTGCGAATTCCAGCCGCAAATTCTAACTGTAACTCAGTGTTAACGTTAATCTTAGAAACTCCAAGATCAATTGCTTTAGTGATTTGGTCTGCAGGAATACCTGTTCCACCATGTAATACTAATGGTAAGTGATTGGAAGCTGCTTGTACTTCTGCTAAACGTTCAAAGTTAAGTCCAGCCCAGTTTGCAGGGTATTTACCATGGATGTTTCCGATACCAGCTGCTAAGAAATCAATTCCTGTATCTGCTAATAATTGGCATTCTTTTGGATCAGCTAATTCACCTGCTCCAACAACACCATCTTCTTCACCACCGATTGATCCAACTTCAGCTTCAACACTGATGCCTCTTTCGTGTGCATAAGCGACTACTTCACGTGTTTTTTGTAGATTTTCTTCCAAAGGTAGGTGAGAACCATCATACATTACAGATGTGAATCCAGCATCGATTGCTTTGAATGATCCATCATATGAACCATGATCTAAGTGAAGAGCTACTGGAACAGAAATGTTTAATGATTCTACTAATGCTTTGGTCATATCTGCAACAACTTTAAATCCACCCATATATTTAACGGCACCTTCAGATACCCCTAACATTACTGGTGATTTTAATTCTTCTGCTACTTCTAAAATTAATTTTGTCCATTCAAGGTTGTTGATATTGAATGCACCAACTGCATAATGCCCATCACGAGCATCGATTAACATTTGTTTTGCTGATACTAATGCCATACTATTTCCTCCTATTTATGTACTATACTTTACACCATTTTAAGACTAAATTAAAGATTAAACCTATTAAATCTATTTATTCATTCGCTTTTTTAGACTTGCCTCAATAAATCCATAGAACAAAGGATGAGAACGATTTGGTCTAGACTTAAATTCAGGATGAAACTGACTTGCTACAAAATATGGATGATTCTCTAACTCAATAATTTCGACAAGTCGGCCATCTGGAGATACTCCCGAAAACTTAACTCCTACGGATTCAAATAGTTCACGATATTCATTATTAAACTCATAACGATGGCGATGTCTCTCTAAAATTTCGGTTTGTTGATACAATGCGTTCGCTTTTGACCCCTCTTCAAGATGACATGGCCAGTTGCCAAGACGTAAGGTTCCTCCTACGTTTTCAACTTCATTTTGATCAGGCATTAAAGAAATAATTGGGTTCTTACAATCTTCTTGAAACTCTGTAGATGTCGCATTCTCAAGATGCAACGCGTTTCTAGCAATTTCAATACATGCTGTTTGCATACCTAAACAGATTCCGAAATAAGGAATATTGTTGACTCTAGCATATTGTCCAGCATAAATCTTACCTTGAATACCACGTGCTCCAAAGCCTCCTGGTACCAATA
>CAZWPP010000115.1:0-2214 GCA_964635335.1 uncultured Erysipelothrix sp.
CATGTTCTAATACATATCACTCATTTTCTCTTGACTTATAATAGTTAATCTCCTTCAAAGGTATTATACCTTTTTTTAGTTTTAATAACATTTGTTGAATATTCACAACCCAATGAGTATACTTGTAATGAGGAGAATTGATTCATGAAACTTATAAGTGTCCACGAGAAAATATTTAGTTTAGTTCAAAAAGATCCTGAAGTTTTAGATGTATTGTTAGAATTGGGGTTTCATCACATGTCAAACCCAGAGATGGTAAGTACGGTCGGTAAAATAATGACTATATCGAAAGCATCGATACGGCATAAACTGAGTTATGACGAGGTCAAACAAGCTTTTAATCAAAAGGATATCGATTTAATGGAGGAATCACTATGAGTCGTCAAGAGAAACTCAAAGAATTAATTTTAAGACTCCACGATAACGAAGACCCAGAAGTTATCAAACAAGAATTTTCTGAGAACTTTGGGGCTGTTTCTGCGAAAGAAATTTCTGAAATGGAAAAATCGTTAATCAATGAAGGGATGGAAGTTGATAGCATTATGAAACTCTGTAATGTTCATGCATCAATTATGGGGAAAAATGTTCTTCAGATTCATGGCCTTACTGACGAACATGAACATCCAGGACATCCTATCCAAGTGATAAAGAATGAAAATGGTGCATTGCGCATGTTGTTAATTCAGATGGAGGATCGTGTTAAAGAAAATGATATAGAGACTTTAAAAGAACTAGCTACAAAACTATGGGAAATAGACAAGCACTATCTTCGTAAAGAGAACAGCATTTTCTCTTTAATGGAAAAACATGGGATTACTGCTCCACCAAAAGTAATGTGGGGGGTGGATGATCAGATACGGACTTTAATTAAAACCTTTAGGGCACATTTACAAACCAATGATATAGTTGGTTTTGATGAAATGAAATATGAGATCATTGAGATGATTACTAAAGAGGAAGATATCATGATTCCGATGGTATTGGATGTATTTACTCAAGAGGAATGGTTAATGATCGCAAATGAATCTGAAGAAATTGGTTATACACTCATAGAGCCGAAGCAGAAGTGGATTCCTCAGAGTGATAAATCCTTTGTTGAGAGATACAAAGAGGATCAAGAAAAGATAAAGAAAACTGAAGAAATGGTGAATGGGGTTGTGAGGTTTGAAACTGGGGAGTTATCGTACAAACAATTGTTACATGTTTTAAACAAAACACCACTAGAGATTACGTTTATAGATGAAACGGATACAACTCGATACTTCAATGAATCATCCCACAAATATTTCCCTAGAACCAAGAGTGCTCTAGGGCGACACGTTTTGAACTGTCATCCTCCTAAGAGCCAAAGTATTGTTACTAACCTTTTGACTGATTTCAAATCTGGGAAAAAAGATAGTGAGACTATGTGGTTTCAAAAAGGAGAGCTGTTCTTAGTAGTGACATACGTCGCTGTAAGAGATGATGATGGCAGCTATTTAGGAACTCTTGAGTTTGTTCAAGAAGCGTCTAACATACGTGCTATGGAAGGTGATCGCAGAAAGATGGATCAACAATAATATTTATTTTAAAGAAGAAGTATTTGTTAGAGTATTTCTTCTTTTTATTTTTTGAGTGATTGAAGACAATTGTTCTATCTATCATAAACAAACTATTTGATTTATACTAAATATTATGACGGATTGTTAGATGGAGAATGTCTAATAGATGAAAGGGATACGATGAAGGAACACAAAGTAAAGAAAGCAATTGATGGCAGTCAAGAAGCTTTATGTGACCTTTTACTTTCAATGAAAGACCAATTGAACAAAATTGGTTATGGTTACTTTCGACAAAACGACTTAATTGACGAAGCTCTCAGTAGAACAACCCTGAAAGCAATAGAGAACATATCGTCATTAAGAGAACCTAAGTATTTCAAGACATGGATTGTTCGAATCCATATGAATAATTGTCTTGATATTTTAAGAGAGCTCAATCGTTTTGTTGAATTTGAAGAGAACGAGAGTGTTGCTTATGACCCACAAGATTATAGTGATTTGTATGAAGCAATTGCTCATCTTCCATCGGATCTTCAAACTTTAATCAATCTTCGTTTCTTTAGTGGATATACCTTTCAAGAAATTTCCGATATAACAGCTTTTTCAGAGCCAACCGTAAGACGTCGTATTAAACAAGGACTGTCTTTACTCAAACTAGAGTTAGGAGATGATA
>CAZWPP010000116.1:0-2156 GCA_964635335.1 uncultured Erysipelothrix sp.
AGCAGTGGACTGAAAATCCACGTGTCGTTGGTTCAATTCCGACCGGAACCACCATCAAACAAAAATCACCACACTTGTGGTTTTTTTTTACTCTTTTTTGTTATGCTATAGACAAGGAGATACTTTATGACAACTACACTTTCATATCCTTTAGAATCCAATACCTCAATCAAACTCAAAATCGAAAAACTCGAGAAGATAACTCTTTCAATAGATTCAATCTATTCTATTTCTGGTGGCTTCACATTAATAACCTATTACCCTTGTGGCTACTCAATCGCTTACCTCAATCATCTAATTGAATATGACATCACCTCACTGATTATAATCGATTCTCAATCACCGCTTTATTACTTCGGCCCTTTACAACTCTTCACCCTCTCAGCTAACAACACTTATGAACCAATCATTAAGAAACAAATAGAACCTCAGAATACTGCACTCTGGGTTGGTATTGAGCCCCAACGCTTCTACAATTACAGAAACTGGATCAATCATGATGGTACGTGTGGCATGATGAGTGCAGCTGTTTTATTAGCATACTATCAAGATTACATCGATGAGAACTTACTACCGATGAGTTTGCGAACAAAAGATGGTCCATCGAACCCCCTGTATCAAACCTTATTGAAAACAACCCCTTCTCTTTTACCAACTGGTACCATTGCCTATAATGTCAGCTATGGTATCAATCGCTTGTTGCGAAGAATAGAAAATCCAAAGAGTCATGTTATAACTCGCTCTAAAGCTACGATTACACCTACCTTTGGGATTGTTAAAACACGTTGCGATTCAATGGTACCTGTTCCAACAATCGTTGGAATTGTTACGTTGTTGAATAGCCCTAAGAATTACCGTAACCATTGGGTCGTTGCGTATAGCTATCAAGAAGATCAAAGCGACAAGTATTACCGAATCCATGATAACCATGGGCAGTATCAAGCAGTTATCAACGTTAAGTGGACGTTATCGACGGTGAAACTGCATCGACAACAACGATAGCTATGCTATAATAACAAAGGAAATGAGGTCTTTATGTTAGTTTTTTCATCAAAAATAGATATCAAAGAATATGACGAGTTTGCGAGTACTCATCCTTATAGTACCCTGCTTCAATCAGGTGCTTGGCCAAAAATTAAAAAGAACTGGAAACCTTTTTATACAGGAGTCTATAAAGACAATCAGTTAGTTGCAACAGCACTTGTTTTAATTCGCGGATTACCGATGGGTTTAAAGTTTGCGTATATCCCAAGAGGTCCTTTAATGGATTACTCAAATCAAGAAGTTGTTTCTTTCTTTTTAGAAAACTTAAAAGATTTAGCGAAACAACAAAAGTGTTTGTTTGTTCGAATGGACCCGGCTGTGTGTTACAAGCGCTACTCTTTTAGTGAGAAAGAATCTGCTCAACCTCTTGAAGAAGGACTTATTGCTATTAACACGCTGATTAAATCAAAAGCAAAACACTTAGGTTTACCTTTGAAGATGCATGATAGTTTTCAACCGCGTTTTGTGGCGATAACAACTTTACAAGAGAATTTATTTAAGACCTTTTCTTCTAAAACTCAACAGTCCATCAACTATACAAAAAGACGTAAAGTGACTATTGAACAAGGCTCTTATAATTTATTGGATGATTTTGTGTCAATGATTGAAAAAACTGAAGATAGAAAAAATATCAATCTAAGAGATAAGGAGTACTTCACCCTTTTCTTGGATAACTATAATGAAAATGCCAAGATTTATTTAGCGGTGATAAACCCTAAAGAAAACTATGAAACTTTCTCTAAAGAAATTGAGAGTAGACAAAATGAACTTGAACGCATTTTTGCTAAGTCTCCCAAAAAAGCTAGACAATTAGAGGAACAAATTGCTTCATTTGTTAAACTTAGAGATGAAATTGTGGATCAAAAAGATCAGACTCGAGTTGTGATTGCTTCATTGTTAGCTGTAAGCTATGGACAAATCGTTGAACTTTTATATGCAGGTACGGATATCAAGTATAGTCGTTTTTATCCACAGGAAGCTATTTATGCGACCGTGATGGACCAAGCACAACAAAATGGTTTAACCTTTTGTACAATGGGTGGTATTGAAGGCAGTTTAGAGGATGGGCTAACTCAATTTAAGACTAAGTTTAACCCTTTGATTAATGAATA
>CAZWPP010000117.1:0-1498 GCA_964635335.1 uncultured Erysipelothrix sp.
CTCCAATGATAACTCCAACATAATCAAATTCAAGTCCTTGTACTGTATGAATACAACCAATTTCATTGACACTATTTTTTCCTATTGCAAATGATTCATTCCCATCAAGATTCCAACTAGCTTTATATGCTTTTTCAACTATTTGAATGTCATGAAACTCAGAGTTTTTTCTTTCGTCTTTTGGCCAGTTCCAACAGTAGCCAGCTACCATTCTTGATTTATTATTTTTTTTGTTTTTTTCTATAATTGCTTGATGGAGTTTATTTGGATCATCAAATACTTCGAAATCATAATCAAAGTCGAACAGGAAGTTGGCAGTGTGTCTAATTTCTAGCAAATTATCTAGCCATGCTAGATAACCATCTGAACCATTACATCTAAACTGGCTTTCTAGTTCGGTTTTATAAACTAGTGCATTGTTTTCCTTAGCGTATTTTTCAATGGTATCAATGCTACCAATATCTTTGAGTGTAACTTTCTGATTCTCATCAATGAAGAAGATAGAAAAGTTTGAAGCATTAATAACTTCTTTTACCTGATTTTCTCCAAAATTGCTCCTAAATCCGGATTTTTCTTTTAATCGATGTGCTTCATCGACAACTAATATATTAAACTGATTCTTAGTTGAATCTACAAAAGTCCATGAGTTTAAAAAGAGATGGCTGAGACTATCCATTTTTTCAATCTTCAACTTTTTCTTAAACACATCTCTTGGTGCACTATTCTTAGTCACGTAAAAAGCGGTCATGTCTAAATTTAAGAAATCTTTCAATAAGTTGATTGCTAGGACTGATTTTCCAGTTCCTGGGCCACCCTCAACAATTAGTACACTTTTCTCGTTGTTCTTTACTGTTTGTTTTCCAATCTTTAGAGCCTGTTCATAGATTACCTTTTGCTCATCAATCATCTTAAACTCTTTATTTCCATTCAAGACACTAGTGAGAGCATCTTGAAGCATCTTTGAGGGCTTAATCTTTCCGTTTTCAATCTTATAGAGGAGCTCTCGATTGTCACCATACTTAATATATCTCTTAATGAAGTTTCTTAGTTTAAAAAAATCATTCTTTCCAAACAAAGGGGCTTTATCTAAATATTCCTGATAATGATTGCTGCGGATTGGGTCACTGTCAACAATGTCATAATTATGAAGAAAAGCACAAGGATACAGTTGGACATTATCATCTTGGACGGTTTGATTAAAACTCTTAATTAAACTTGCGTAAGAGTAAGCCTGATAAGAAGGATGAGCAACCTCTCTTAATCCACCACCTACATAAGTTTCAATAATTGCATCTTTATCCAGTATTGCATTACAGGTTTCCCATTGTTTTAGTTCTATAATAATGACTGAATCATTTCTTTCTTCACTATAGCCAGAAAGAATAAAATCTACTCGTTTCGACGTTGTTGGAATGTTGAATTCAATTGCTACTCCTGCATCATGTGGTATTTCAGTGTCACTCAAAACACCTCTCATGTATAGCATAGAGTTTTGCCA
>CAZWPP010000117.1:1508-2114 GCA_964635335.1 uncultured Erysipelothrix sp.
CTGAGGCGATTTACCAAAATAATGCTCATACTTTTCATTAATTTTATTAGCAATTAGATTTAAATCTACATCCTCAATAAACTCACTTTTCAAACCCTCATAAACTAACATTTCGACTTTCCCATCTATAATTTATTATACTTTTTACTTGAACCCTTGGCTTTATCAATTGGGTACTTTTGTTTTGTCTTTCTGAGCTTCTCTAATACAATCTCTTCAAGATCAACATTTAACTTATCAGCTAATTGAATACAGTAATTGGTAATATCCGCTAACTCATCACAAACAGCTTCAACATCAAAGTTATCATTATCCCATTGAAAACACTCTAACAATTCAGCTGCTTCAATTGAAATTGATTTAGCTAAATTTGAAGGTGAATGGAATTGATTCCAATCTCTCTCATTCACGAACTCAATAATTTCTCTTTTTGCCTGTTCCATAATTAGTCTCCTATGTGAAAGTTTAATGTGGCATCCTATTATATAACTCAAGACGACCCATAGTATTAGTGTACACAATTAAAATGCATGATACAAACTTATTAAAAACTTTTTATAATATTTTTAGGAACTCCTGTTCTGATTGCATATCATAACTAAGAGG
>CAZWPP010000118.1:0-2089 GCA_964635335.1 uncultured Erysipelothrix sp.
AGACATTGTAAGTCTACTGCCTTTGTTTTTTGAGATTACCAACCTCCGGATGAACCACCACCGAAGCCTCCACCGGAGAAGCCACCGCCTCCACCACCGAAGCCTCCACCAAAGCTACCACCGCCTTTTCCACCAGAATAAGTAGGAGCAGGACGTGAAACCATGGAACTGGTTGTTTGATTCATGTAATAGGTCATATTTCTGTTAAAGATATACGGGTTGAACGGTGTTGTTGATGAGTACCATTCAGGTTCAGGAATCGCTATACTTTCGAACTTCTTCGACCATGTGTCTGAAATTCCTAGAACATAAGCATATGGTAAAACATCATAGAAGTATTTTGGATCATCATGAACTAAAAGTTCAAGTTGATCAATTTCTGCTTCTTCAATGAACTTCTTTAAGCCTAAAACTTTACCGTATTGTTTTGTGCCATACGGAGTACGTTTACTCATGTTAATCGCAAACAAGACAATGAGTAAGTACGCAAGACTTGCGACTAACAGTTGCCAGTTGAGAGAATCAAGAATAATCAGCAAGAAGAATCCAAGCGCAAAGAAGATTGTCGAGAGTAGTAAGGCACCAAGAATACTCATAACCTTCAAAGCACTACTTCTTTGATTAAAGCGTTTGAACAGTAGACTTAACAACAAGGAATAACCAATCGACATAAAGAAAGTTGTCAAGAATACCATAAGGGTTGGATTAAACATATAGGTTGTAAAGTAAATCATACTTGCGACAAATGCCGCAAAGAGCAAGCTCGCTAAGAAGAAAGTAAAGACTTGTAACCCTTCAGATCCCTCATTGTATATCCGACGCTCTTTCGCTTTGAAATAGCTATTAAGTCCTCGAACCGCCCCATCAATATGAGTATAGAATTTATTCTTTAATTGACTAATCAAGACAGAATTATCGTCTCGATTCTCAAACAAAGCATTGAACATTCTCTTTTCAAAAGAAACGGTCGAGTCAGGAATCTCTTTAAGTTTCGTTAAACGAATTTCATGATCATCAAGTTCTTCAATCTTTAAGTAATTTTTTGAAGCCCATTCAATAATTAATGAGATGACATCATGGGTATCGGCTTTATTATCATAGATGTAACCAACCATTGCGCTTGATAACTCTTTGGGTGGACGATCCTCAATTGTAACAACAACCGGATCATCTTTTCCATACTTCATGAATAAGAAACTAGAGATAAGAGCTCCAATTCCAATGAGTGCTAAGAAAATCCAACTAAAATTAATACGGACTGGGAAATTAAAATAATCATTTGGTAAATCTATCTTGTAAGTTACCGCATGACCTTCAGGAATGACTTGGTTCGATTCACCTTTTAAGGTTTTACCATCAAAAGTAAAATCAATATTTGATGCTACTGTATCTCCAAAATATCCCGAATACATGAACATTTCGCGATCGCTTTCTTTTGGAAAGTTGACCTCAAAAGTTAGTTTCTTGATTGGATACTCGACTCCATCCCCTAAAATATTAAAGTAAGAACTTTGTTTACCATCCTTTAGTCCTAAATCATATTGTTGCATCTGATAGCTAAAGCGATATGTCTGAGGACCTGTTAAATAAATATCGGGATCACCAAAACGTAACACAATATGGTTGTTTTCTCCATCTTCAATGGATAGCGGTTGATTCGATAAGTTCTTTATGTTTTTAGGAGGCCAGTAGTATATTTTGGTGATATCTTTGCCTTCATCATTAAACTTCATCGTGTATTTAGCAGGAAGAGCCACAAAAATACCCCGTTGAGTAAAATTAAAAAACATATCATAGGTGTATTCAACGGTATAGAGTCCAGATTCACTAATATCAATTTTGACATCGACACGATCTGCATACATTCTATTAAACTGAAATTGTTCATCACCTTCGGATCTTCCTTGATCTAAACTTAGGGCAAAAATGTTTGATGGAACAAGCAACAGTAAAAGAAGAAAGGTCAATAACGTTAGAATTCTTTTTTTCATTATTCTCTCCTTTCAAAAAAGAGGATGGTCACCCATCCTCATGTGTTAAAAACTAACCTTTGGTGCAGTTCTAGCTGCTTCATCTGGAAGAGTGAACA
>CAZWPP010000119.1:0-1991 GCA_964635335.1 uncultured Erysipelothrix sp.
AACAAATAACAATAAAGCAAAATAATAATGGCGCGCCCGGTAGGACTTGAACCCGCAACCTTTTGATCCGTAGTCAAACGCTCTATCCAATTGAGCTACGGGCGCGTATGAATGGTGGGGATAAAGGGACTTGAACCCTTACGAAGTTGCCTTCAACGGATTTTAAGTCCGTTGCGTCTACCTATTCCGCCATATCCCCATATGGAGGTTCCTGTCGGATTTGAACCGACGATCACAGAGTTGCAGTCTATTGCCTTACCACTTGGCTAAGGAACCCTAGAAACGCTGTGCTTTATCATTATACAATAAGATTCAATTTTTGCAAGAACAAAATTAAGAAATTTATCGCTGACAAGCTTATATATAATAGCACACATTCCTTAAAAATCAATCACTTTCATAAAAAAAGCCATCAGAATTTTCTGACAGCCTTTTACCTATGATTATTATTTATTTAAAAGTCCTTCTAATTGATTTAAACGTTCTTCAAAAACAGCTAGTGCTTCCAAGGTAGTTTGATTGCTAGACATATCTACACCAGCTTTCTTCAACACATCAATTGGGTAATCACTGTTACCAGACTTTAAGTAATCAATGTATTTTATGACAGCTGGTTCACCTTGTTCAAGAATGAACTTCGAGAAAGCAGTTGCTGCAGAGAAGCCGGTCGCATATTGATACACGTAGTAATTGTAATAGAAATGAGGAATTCTTGCCCACTCTAAACGAATGTCTTCATCATAAGTCATTTCAGGACCATAATACATCTGATTTAACTTGAAGTATTCATCATTGAGATAATCACTGGTTAAAGCAACACCTTCTTGATCTTTCTCATGAATTAAGTGTTCAAATTGAGCAAATTGGGTTTGACGATAAATTGTCCCTTTAACACCATCCAAGAAATGGTTGATGATATATGCTTGAACCTTTGGATCATCGTATTGTTTCAAAAGATAGTCAGTTAATAAGTTTTCATTGGTGGTACTAGCAACTTCAGCCAAGAAGATTGAATAGTCACCATAAATAAATGGTTGATGTTTACGAGTGTAGTATGAATGAACGGAATGACCTAACTCATGAGCTAAGGTATAGACATGATCAAGGGTTCCTTGCCAGTTCATTAAGATAAAAGGATTGGTACCATAGGTTCCTGAAGAATATGCCCCAGAACGTTTCCCTTTATTTTCTTCAATATCAATCCAACGGTCATTAAATGCCATCTCTAATACGGAAACATATTCCTCTCCTAAAACAGATAAAGCTTGGATAATTAGATCTCTTGCTTCCTCAAAAGTAAACTTCAAATCAACATCAGCAATCATCGGAACATAGAGGTCATACATTCTTAACTCATCCAAATTCAACGCTTTTTTACGCAAACTGACATAACGATGAAGCAGCGGTAAACGTGAATTAACAGCTTCAACTAATGCATCATAAACGGATTCATCAATCGTGTTTTCAAATAATGCACTTTGACGAGCACTCGTAAAGCCACGAACATCAGCGTTAAAGTTGTGATGTTTAACATTACTTGACAGTGTTGAAGCAAAGGTATGTTGTAATTGATCGTAAACAGAATACATTCCTTTGAAAGCATCCTGACGAACTTGTCTATTTTGTGATTCCATAAAACGAGAATAACGACCATGTGACAACTCGACTTCGTTTCCACTTTCATCAACAATGTTAGGGAACTTTAAGTCAGCATTGTTTAGAATTGAAAAAGTAGTAGAAGCACTTGATAACACTTGAGAAGCTTTAGCTAATAAGGTTTCTTCTTTTAAACTCAAGATATGAGGTCTTTTTCTAAACAGTAATTCAAACTCAAAGTCATATTCAGCAAGTTCAGGAAGTTCATTAAGAAATCCTTTGATTAAGGTTTCATCAGAAGCTAACAGTTCTGGATCAAAGAAGGATAGAGCTGCACTTAAGGATGTTCCAAGGTTACGAGTTCTTGTTTGTAATCCTTGATAATGTGAATTTGC
>CAZWPP010000120.1:0-1965 GCA_964635335.1 uncultured Erysipelothrix sp.
TTTGTTACTTAATTTAGTTAACGCCTAATTACGAATTGGTTGTAACCCCAATTAGCTCAAAGATGAGTTCATACTTGCCTTGTACTATGTTACACCACCCCATAGCTCTCTTTATCAAGTCTTTGTACTACTGCTTCTTATCAACACTTTACTTAGTCATTCTAATCGCTTTAGTCTTTTTTGTCAATGTAGACACTGTCGAATCCATCATTCTCACTAAACTTAACAAAAACCCTCTCACTATATGAAGTTGGAAGATTTTTTCCTACATAGTCAGGTCGAATTGGAAGTTCACGATGCCCTCTATCAACAAGAACTGCTAATTGAATAGAGGTTGGTCTACCATACTCCACCAATCCATCCATAGCTGCTCGAATCGTACGTCCACTAAATAAAACATCATCTACAAGAATACAAATTTTTCCAGTAACATCCATGTTAAGGACAGGTTTCTGTACACTATCCAGTTTATCGTCACGCCAGTAACTAATGTCCAGTTCATAGACGATGACTTCTTTATCTTCTAACTTCTCTAACACATCCTTTAAACGGTATGCTAAAGTAATTCCACGAGTCTTTATTCCAACTAAAACAACTTGGTCTATCCCTTTGTTTCTTTCAATAATTTCATGACTCATCCGTTTGATTGAACGGTTAATTGCTAATTCATCCATTAATTGATTCATACTAAACACCTCCTATCTATTATACTTTGGTTGTTAGTTTGTTACAATGTAAGAAAGGAGATATCTTATGGAAACCAAAATCGTTAATCAACAAAAAACAATTGCTCTAGTAGCCCATGATAATTTAAAGAGTGAACTGTTGAACTGGATTTCGCACAATATTGACACACTAAGATCACACAAGCTTTGTGGAACTGGTACAACCTCTAGTTTAATTCGTCAAAAGTTCAACATTGATATTGAATCGTTTATGTCTGGTCCAATGGGTGGAGATCAACAACTTGGAGCAGAGATTGCGAAAGGAAATATTGATTTGTTGATTTTCTTTTGGGATCCATTAGAAGCACAACCTCATGATCCTGATGTTCGTGCTTTACTAAGAATAGCGGTATTGTACGATGTCCCTGTCGCTCAGAGTATTTCAGGAGCAAACTATTTAATTTCTTCTCCATTATTTAATGAATCGTATACTAAGGAAATCCCTTCAAACAAGGACAATTTATCCAATCGAATGAACCAATTTAGTGATTTGCAAAAATAGACGAGACACTTTCATCTATTCTACTTTAACAACTGATGCTCAATTTTTGTATTACAAAATCATGCTTGACATATATTAATCATGATATGATTTTGATTAATTGTGTTAGACAATAAAGAGTGACTACTAATGAATACAATAATTAGCTTACTTTTTATGGTATTAATACTTTTGGTTGGTGTCTTTACTAAAGAACTCAGATATAACGTTCTTGCTTTAGTAGGGTTAATTATTTATATTCTTTACAGCGTGTTTTCATGGAAAACCGTTCATACTAATACGGTAACGGGTGTTCATTTTTGTTGCATTTTATGATCAACAATATTTATCCTGTGATTTTAACGTTAATAAGTTTATTAATTTCTGCTTACATGATTCTTAGTGCTTTAAGAAAATAAGCAACAAATCAAGTGTGGTTTCTCACTCAAATTTCTGGATTCGATAAACAAACAGAAACTACAATAAGAATTAACATTTTCGAAATAATGGTCTTGAATCGCTCCTTTTATTATGCTATTATTGATTAGCACATTGGCCCGTTGGAGAAACGGTTAACTCACATGCCTTTCACGCATGCATTCACGGGTTCGAATCCCGTACGGGTCACCACAGGGGTATAGTTCAATGGTAGAGCGACGGTCTCCAAAACCGTAAATCCGGGTTCGAGCCCTGGTACCCCTGCCATTTATATCAAATAAGCCACTCAATAGTGGCTTTTATTATGCTCAATATTTGATA
>CAZWPP010000121.1:0-1916 GCA_964635335.1 uncultured Erysipelothrix sp.
CCAATGTACAAAATCCTCGGTCGCATAACCGGTCGTTGTCATAATGGAAGCAGTCGTGAAGAAGACATCTCTTAGTGTTGATTGTGTTAAATCAAACTGTGCAGCAATGTTCACAAAAATAAGAACCATTGCCCCAAACATAATTCCTAAATACCAGCGGAGTTCTTCCGATTTAAAGAACTCTTTTGTTTTCTTTAACAAAATAAAATAGTACAAGTTAAAGTTAACACCAAAGACAATCATACCAACACCAAGAACAATTTCAGAATAGGGATCTTGATAAAACCCAATACTACTGTTCTTGATACCAAAACCACCTGTCCCTGCTGCTCCAAAAGAATGTAGAATTGCATCAAACAGTGGCATCTTACCAAAGGACAAGATAATAATTAAGACTAACGTTAGTACTAAATAAATAAGATACAGAATCCTAGCCGTATGACGTAAACGACTGACAAGTTTACCAAAAGTTGGACCTGGGACTTCAGCCTTCATGACGTGAACTAAATCTCCACCTCCTGCAGGCAAAATCGCTAAAGCAAAAACAAGTACGCCCATTCCCCCAATTAAGTGAGTAAAACTTCTCCAAAACAACATTGAATGACTTAGTCGTTCAACATCACTCAAAATCGATGATCCCGTTGTTGTAAAACCACTCATGGTTTCAAAGACAGCATCAATATAGGATGGGATCTGGCCAGAGATAACAAAAGGCAATGCGCCTATTAACGAATAAATAACCCATACCATCGACACAATCACAAGTCCATCTTTAGGTGTTAAGCGTTTGTTGGTTGGCTTTTTAATAGAAAACAATAATCCTACCAGCACTAAGCCTACCATTGGGACTAGAAAACTTAATTGATTTATGAAATCTTCTCGATATATCCAAGAGACAACAAGTGGAAAGCTAAATAGAAAAACTAAGATGAGCATGAGTCTTCCTAACGATTGTCTAACCAGTGAATAGTTCATGCGAGTATATCATCCAAATCAGATAATGTCGTTGTAGAGACAACAATGACCGAATCACCAGCTTGAATCGTATCCATCCCACCAGGAAAAATAAGTTCGTTGTTACGTATAATATACGCAATTAGTAGATTCTTTTTAGTCTGTAAATCCCTCAACGTTTGATTAATAACTTTAGATTGATTACTCACTTTAAATTGGAGTGCTTCCACACGATTATCAATTAATCGATAGAGTGCCTCCACATTAGACCCTCTTGAATTGTGAAGGGCACGAACCGTACTAATCATGTGATCAGCCACAATACTCTTAGGTGTAATAATCGTCTGAAGACCAACATCCCCTACTATTTTTAGTAAGTCACGACGATTCACTTTTGTAACTATTCGATTCACTCCATGTTGACTCGCAAACATTGAAATCAAAATATTTTCTTCATCAATACCGGTTAAAGAGACGAGAGCATTGTAGTGTTCAAGACCTTGATGAATTAAGAAATCTTGATTGGTTCCATCTCCCAATATAATCTCAAAATGTTCAAACCTTTCTGCTAATCGTCTTGCTACTTCTGGATTGTTCTCAATCACTTTGACATTGATTTTTAGCTTTTCGAAATACTGACACAAATAGAAAGTAATATTACCACCACCCACAATTAAGACTTGTTTAACACGATGCTTTCCATTCACACGATAAACAAATTCACGCATGTCCTTTGAAGTCCCCGTTACATAAATATGGTCACCTTTTTCAATCCGAACACTTCCGTCCGGAATAATCACTGTGTTGTTTCTTAAAATAACACAGACCAATACATTGCCATATTGTGTTCGAAAGTTTAAAAGGGGTTGATCAATTAGTGGACTCTTTGCGTCTACAACAAACTCCACTAAATTAACGCGATTGCTCGCAAAAGATTCAACATTGTAAGCGGAAGGATATTG
>CAZWPP010000122.1:0-1909 GCA_964635335.1 uncultured Erysipelothrix sp.
GATATGCCCTAAAGATTAGTGGCCTAGAAAGAAAAAATTATCAATTTAGACCTAAGTTGATAATACGAGATATTTATGAAACCAAAACTATATGGATATATTAAATGTAGCACCACCAAAGATGCCATGAAACTACTCAAAGATAAAAACATTGATTTCGACTTTATCGATGTTAAAGAACAATCACCAACAAGAGAAGTTTTAGAGGACTTAATCTTACGATCACAGCTAGATATTAAGAAATTTTTTAACACCTCAGGACTTATTTATCGTGAACTCAATCTAAAAGATACATTACATAACTTGTCACATGATGAAAAACTTCAATTATTGAGTGAGCATGGAATGTTAATTAAACGCGTTGTTTTTGATAATCATACAAACGTACTTGTCGGTCCGTTGAAGAAAGAGAAGCTGGTGTGATTATTTATTTAAGTCCAGCAAAAACGATGAAAAGAACATCGTTCACTAGTGCTTCTCTACTGTTTGATAATTCTGAAATTATTAAACAACTGCAATCAATGACAAAAGAAGAACTAAAACATATGTATAAAGCAAGTGATAAAATTGTTGATACAGTCTCCCACTCTTTAGAAAATCCTTTCCCTCATTATACTTATGCTGGTGAAGCATTTAAGTCACTAGAATTAGAAACACTACCTACATTTGATGACAACCTTGTCTATGTAGGAAGTGCTTATTATGGACTTACTAAGTTAACAACTGGGCTTGATTTTCATCGCTTAGACTTCACCAACTCTCTATTGCACTTTCAAAGAAGTCTTTATTCATTTTGGAAACCACAAGTCGTTGACTATTTATTAAGTCTCAATCAACCAATCCTAAATTTAGCTTCACAAGAGTATTTCAAGTTAATTGATGATGAACGATTAACAGTGATTGATGTTGTGTTTCTTGATAATGGTAAAGTGGTTAGTGCTCACGCAAAAAAAGCTAGAGGTCTTTATACTCGTAGCTTTTTAGAGAATCCTTCAAATTATAGAAATATTCAAGTGCTTGATTATTCACTTGATAATAGCGACCCTAAGAAATTAATCTATTTTCGGTAATTTCTTTAATGAAACAAGATTGATATTCACATCTTGTTTTTTTGTGAATATCGTATATTTATTCAACAACTTGTAAGGTCGATACGAAAATTTAGAACGTCTAAGACCAACGTCTCCATCATCTTCTTCACGATTAACAAATGAGATTCCTTTATCTTCAAACAGTTGCAAGTACTCATATACAAGTTTTTGGTAAACACCTGGAAAGTTGGTGTTTGCTTTTTCAATATGATGGATAAGTGTATCATTCACTATTTCTCCTAACGAAAAACCAACAACTTTATTGTCTACAAACAAAGCTCCTCCAATTAAGTTGAAGTCACTTAAATGATTAAGGGAACAATAGACTTGCTTGGCTTCTTCTATCGCTATTGGTGATGTTTCAGAGAACTCTTCCATAAATTGATTATAGAATTCTTTTACTTGATCAAGATTCTTTTCAGTTATTAACTCTAAGTGGTGATTTGGATAATTCTTTTCAAAATTCTTAACTTGATTCCTTTTCTTGTTGTATTTCTTCCCTTGATGAAGTCTAAAAGACTCATAATCATACAGATAATCACACCAATTGCGATCAAACATGAGTTGATGGTCTGGATAACGTTTGGTAAGTTCTAACATATAGTCATATGGTATTGTGCCATAGACAAGTTTCTGACAATTTTTTTCACAATAGTTTTCAATATATTTAATGGCTTGTTCAACATTTTTTCCTAACGGATATTCAAACCATGTGTCCCCATTTCTTCGTATTTTGAAGATAATGGTCTCATCAATAATAATGTATTCTTGATTAAAAAAGTCTCTCCACATAAAGCGTGTAGCGACTGAATAATCAC
>CAZWPP010000123.1:0-1868 GCA_964635335.1 uncultured Erysipelothrix sp.
ACTGATAATGCAGTCAAGAAAACCATAAATCCTGGGAAAACCCAACGCCACCACATCTTTTCAATAACTGATGGTGATTGTGCATCCGAGAGCATATTCCCCCATGATGGATACGGGAATGGAACCCCAAATCCTAGGAAGGATAATCCGGCTTCACTCAGTAGTGAGGAAGCGTAGCCTAATGTAATTTGTACAATTACAATATTCATAACGTTCGGTAAAATATGACGAACAATAATATTCGATTCTTTAATTCCAAGAGAACGAGCAGCAAGAACGAAATCTTTCTCTCTTTCTTGAAGGATTTGACCACGAACCAAACGTGCTATTCCTGTCCAACCCGTTAAACCTAATATAACCATAATCATGATTAATTTTTGTTGTGGCTTCGTTCCAGGTGGCAACATCGCACTTAAAGTAATGACTAATGGGTAGAACGGAAAAGACCCGACAATTTCAGCCATACGCATTAACAAGTTGTCAATTCGTCCACCTTTAAATCCAGCAATCATACCGACAATAACACCAAGTATTATTTCAATTACAACTGCTATCGCACCAACAGTTAGTGATACACGACCACCGTGAAGTAAACGAGATAGTAAATCACGACCAAAGTTGTCTGATCCTAAAACAAATCCATCATTTCCCCATGCAGTTAGTTGATTTTCCTCATTAACTGTATAGCTTTGGTACATATCAGAAAACACATCTTTAACATTGCTAACTTGAGGCATATCAGTTTCACCGTAGTTATCTGTACCCCATGTTACAACACTACCATCTGCTAGAAGTACCGTTGCATGTTCTCTTCCTGCTTGAATCTTTAATACTTCAGATGCAAATTCAGGAACATCCATAATAGGGTACGAAGACGGACCCCACATGTGTAATTTCCCCTTATCATCTAAAGCCATCGCATTGTTATAACTAACATCAATTTGAACAACATTAACAGAACCATCAGTAAGTTCTTTTGGTAAATAATATTTTTGTACAGCACCAACAACACCATATACTTCAACCGTACCATCTTCTAACAAGACAACGATTGCATTGGTACTCATTTTAAAGTCTTTAATTTTTCCTTGGATACTTTCTGGAACCTTATCAAAACCATTGTTCATAACTGCGCCCCAAATAACAAGTTGTCCTTTTGTTGTAAGGATTCCTGTCGTTTGGTCCCCAGCTTCAACTGATTTAATATCTGAGTTTTGAATAATCATTGAAGGCTTACCTTCAAACATCGAATCTGGACAACCCCCTGGAGGACAAGATATTTCCTCTGAACTGCCTCCTTCTAACAACGAATCTATATTTGTTTGTTGAAACGAATTGTATCCCCACCCATAAACTTTTTCATCTTCTGTCAGAATGACTATGTGTCTATCACCAGCAGCAATATCCGTAACCTTTTCGGTTTCAATAACTTTTTTAATATTTTCAGGAATAGTTAATACATTTTCAATGTCTTTTCCCCAAACATATACTTTACCTTCTTCGGTTAACGCAGCAGAAAACGATACACCTGAGGTAATTTCTTTAATATTTTGACCATTCAGTTCAGAAGGGAACTTTAAATAGCCTTTCCCTGGTTGAATGTCTTTAAGAACTGGTTGATTATAATAAGCATCAAACGAAAGAATATTTGATCCTATAAATACAAACAAGAAGATAGATACAAAAACAATTAAACCAGTTACAGCTAACTTATTGCGAAAAAAGTTTTTAAACGCTACCTGGGTCGGAGTGTCTATTTTTTCGACTGTTAAGTTATTCTTTTCAGTTTCATTTTTCTTAAACATTTATACACTCCTCTATTCTAATCTAATTCTTGGATCCACTAATGCGTATCCTAAATCCATAAA
>CAZWPP010000124.1:0-1774 GCA_964635335.1 uncultured Erysipelothrix sp.
CATCAATCATGAAATGGTAGTCAATTGAATCATCATCTGGAGCATGTACCTTATGTCTTACACAAGACTTGGCGTCTTTTCCAACTGCACAGTTTTCAAGATGTCCTCTACGATAATGTCCTCCACCATAACAGAATGATTTCTGATTAAGCGTGTGAGAAACTTCACTCACATAGACAACCGCAGGAATTTCTACTCCATCTTTAATCGCATGTAGAGGTGTTGTACCACTTAAACCATGTCCGGGTTCTCCACTGTTTACTGGATATTTTGCCATCTCTTCGATGGTTTCAACACAGGTTGTGGATGGTGCATTTAGATTTTCAATACTTACGCCAAGTTTTTCCACAATCGCTTTGGCTCTTAGAATGGTATTCAAATTCTCTGTGGGTTCATTCTTCTGTGTTGTTTCGTTGTATAAGAAACACGGGAAAGAGGTTAACCCTTTAATATCAATGTGTTCAAGTTTCTTGAGTTCATTGACCACATGTTCTAACTCATCAATATGAAATCCAGCGTGTTGACCGCTATAGATACGATCTTGATCACTGATAATCCGTAACATGACTTTTTGTTTACGATTTGTATTCACTAAGCATGCGTTGATATCTTGTGCTTTTTCAATGGAATAGAGGGTAACATATTCACATCCGTAATCCACTAATTGTTTTAATAAAGCTTTAGGTGGTTGAACTAAATGTCCTACATTTGAGATCGGCACATTGTGTTCCATATAAATCTTCGCTTCATTGAAATCCACCGCAACCGCTCCAGAATAACCAAGTTTGATAAGTTCTTTTGCGATGATTGGGTTTCTGCCCAACTGCTTTAACATGAAATACATCTTGAGATCATGTTTCTGTGCAGATTCAATAATATGTTTCGCATTCGCTAATAAAGCATCTAAATCAATCACATAGGTATCAGGTAGAATGAGTCCTTTTTGATGTAAATCGAAACATGTTTGTACTAATGCAGGATTTCTGCGTATTGTCTTTTCTAGGAACATTCTTTCACCCTTTTAATACTTTCTACTAATATACGAATAACGGTATCCGAACCTGAACGCATCGGATTAATACGAATCATACGATGTCTTAGACTTGGATCACTGTTAATAAATGTCTGACTTACACGATAGAACAATGGAACAATCTCATACTTCGATTCAGCCCCAACAGGATTCGGTGCTGCACCAAGTTTTTGTGCTTCGATCAGTACTTCTTGTGCAATATCTTCATGGAATTCTACCAATAATACTTTAGATTGCGCATTGGCTAAAAAGACAGATTTAACCCCTTCAATGTTCATCGCTTGTATACGTTGTACGAGTTTCTCATTTTCTTCTGCTTGAACCGCAAAAGAAACTGGGGCATAGACTAATCCACGTAAGACTTCCATGGCTTGGAAACCTTGGATCTTACCCCCACCGGAGTAATTCATTTTATCCACATATTCAATCACTTCTTTTTTACCGACTAAGATTCCTACGCCTTCAGGACCAAGTAGTTTGAAAGAAGAGAATGCGGACACATCTGCACCTAACTCTACTCCAATCTTACTGACCTTCATTACTGCATAGTTATCATCGGTAATAATCGGTATATTTTGGACTGATTTAATGCGATCAATCACTTCTTTCATATCGTAATGATCATCCATTTTTTGACGGGTATATTGAATAAGTGCCGCATCAAATGTATGATTTTTGAGTACATTTAATAAATCATTTGAATCATTAAAATCTGCTTCAATACAGTTAATATTCAAACTC
>CAZWPP010000125.1:0-1770 GCA_964635335.1 uncultured Erysipelothrix sp.
TCGGAGCTGTTGTTGCAGCTGAAACAATGTCTGCAGCAGTTGGTTTAAGTGGTATTGGCGCATTATTCGTAATCGCTGTTCTATTACTTAACCGTATGTCGAAGAAACCTATCGTTGAATTAGCAATCGGCCCAGTTGCTACCATCGCATTTGGTATCCTTCTAAACTTATTAATCATCGTTAAACTTGTTGCTTTAATCCCAGTTGGTTAAGCCTCAACAATTATTGAATACATGAATAATAGAGTGAAGTGAACAATTCACTTCACTCTTTACTTTAAGAAAGGGATTCAATCCATGACAAAACTCATTAAAGGCTATACCTTAATGCATGAACACATTACCATCGACCTCTCCGGCGTCAAAAACGATCTAGACTGTCGACTCGACTGCTACGATGAAACACTTGTAGAATTCAAGGAACTCTATCGTAATGGTGTACGTAATATCGTCGATGTAACCAATCGTGGAATGGGATTAAACCGGCACTATGTGGAAAAGATTGCACAGGAGTCAGGGATTAATATCATTCAAGCTACTGGATTCTATAAAGTACCTTTCTTACCGAGTGATTTAGCGAATAAATCCGTTCAAGAAATCGCAGATGAAATGATTAACGATATTCGAAACGATTCGAGTATTGGCATCATCGGTGAAATTGGAACCAGTTTAAACGAATGGAAGAAAGAAGAGTTAGCGGTATTTGAAGCTGCGATCATTGCTTATCAAGCTACGAAGAAACCGATCTACACTCATACAACCATTGGTACCTTAGGTCTTGAACAAGCTCATTATTTTGTTTCTAAGAAACTTGATCCAAAGCGAATTGTTATTGGTCACATGGATTTATCCAAAGACTTAGATGTGATTAAACAAGTCATTGATCTTGGTTTCTTTGTTGGATTTGATACGATTGGTAAAAATGATTACTTCCCAGATGAAAAACGTATAGAGTTCTTACTCGAACTTGAGAAGACGAATCGAATTCATGGTGTTGTATTATCCGAAGATTTAACTCGTAAATCACACCTAAACTATAAAGGTGGGATTGGATACAATTACTTATTTACCCACTTCATTCCAGAATGTCGTAAAGCAGGTATAAAAGAATCATCGATTGAACAAATGTTAATCACAAACCCAGAAATCATTTTTGCGGAGTAAATATGAAACGTTTAATGAAGATGACATCGGTCGCCCAAATTAATCCTTATAAGTCTGTCGATTCAATCGTACAGGATGTTAAAGAGATGGAAGACTCCATCAAGTTATTGGGTGTGAAGAATGTTAAACAAGTCAATCAACAGTTTATTCAATCCCTCGAACAAACCCATAAGTATCAACACCATACCTTAGATAAATCTTCTTTTGGTGGTAGAGCGATTGATCTTCAACTCATCAATCCAATCACAGGTCGATACATGACAGGTTCTAGTAGTGGAACCGCCATTAATGTATTTCTAGGCATCAATGATATTGGAATTGGTGTTGATGGTGGAGGCTCTGTTCTAGCGCCTGCGATGTCACTTAACTTGTTTGGTTTTGTTTCTCCCTTAATCGATTCAGAGTACATGAATCAATTTAAGAAAGTATCGACGGATGGGATTCCATTTAAACCATCGATTGGGTATATGACCTATACCTATGAATTATTAACTGAAATCATTGAAGATACGTTAACGCTTCCAAAGAGTATAGATTCATCTAAGATATTTGTCTCTCATTCGGATAACAATATTTATCCATTTGAAACACAAGCCATTGAAATGAT
>CAZWPP010000126.1:0-1769 GCA_964635335.1 uncultured Erysipelothrix sp.
TTCTTGTGGATCAGAATATTAAGTTAGGTCCAGGTTTTGAAGTGCCATTTGTACGTACTTCTTTGTTTGATTTGATTGAATCCAAGAAACCAGTTATTAACAATGATTTAGAAAATGAATTTATTAAACGACCAAAAAGTTCTTCACTTTATCTCTTATCGCTCGAAGGTGTCAAATCAAATCTTATTTTACCGTTAACGATGGGCAATGCAGTATTTGGGTTCTTGTTTCTGAGTTCAAGACAGAAGAATTTCTTTGATCTAAATCATTTACATCTCGCGGAAAAGATTGTTTATGAGATTAAAGGATTACTCAATCGTACCTATTTTACCAAGGTAATCTTTAACAAAATTACGACAGGATTCTCTGAATTAGTGGATAAAAAAGACAATGAAACCGGTCAACACATAAATCGTATGGTTAATTATTCTACTTTATTAGCACAAAAACTGGTTGAGAAGAATCATCCTGATTATCCAATCAATGATAAGATTGTTCTTGAGATAGAACGAAATGCGGCAGTTCATGATATTGGTAAAGTAGGAATCCCTGACTCAATCTTAAAGAAACCAGGTAAGCTAACGGATGAAGAATGGGAAATAATGCGTACTCATCCAATTATCGGTGGAGATATCTTCAAGAGTATGCGTGAGGGATTAAAGGCATTTGATCCAGAACTTTATAAAGTCTCTGAAGAGATTACACGATCCCACCATGAAAAATGGAATGGAGAAGGATATCCTAATGGCTTAAAGGGATTTGAGATTCCTTTAGTTGCCAGAATTGTATCAGTTGCGGATGTGTTTGATGCGATATCAAACAAACGCGTTTACAAGGATGCATTTGATTTTGAGAAATCGTTTAAGATGTTAGAAGAAATGAAAGGCAAGAATCTTGATCCTTTCTTGGTTGATTTGTTTATTGAAAATTCAGACGAAGTATTAAAGATTTATCAAAAATATCAATAAGATACCAACAAATGTTGGTATTTTATTAATGTTAATCAAAAATGCACAAACTTCAGTCAATTTTTACATTGACTTTAAGTTCTTTTTTATTTATACTCTAAACGTATTCACAATTAACCAGCAATATAATGTCTCTAATATGGTGAGACAGTCTCTACCGGGCACCTTAAATGCACCGACTACTGTGGTTGAAGCGATCAATCTAATCTAAAAAGATTGAGTCGGTTTCTCCCGACTTTTTTTGTTGTTGTGTAATTGAGTACAGAAAGAAAGAGGAGAAATATGGAGAAGTTTTTTAAATTAAAAAAGTATGGAACCAATGTTCGTACTGAAATCATCGCAGGGTTTACCACATTCTTTACCATGGCTTACATTTTAATTGTTAACCCTAGTATTTTAGGCAATACAGGCCTTGATAAAGGTGCAGTATTTTTGGCAACCGTCTTTGCGTCCGCAATTGGCACACTTGTTATGGGATTATTTGCGAATGTCCCTTATGCATTAGCGCCAGGTATGGGACTTAATGCGTTCTTCACCTTTGTTGTTGTATTTGGTTTAGGATTTACACCATTTGAAGCATTGGCAATGGTATTCATTTGTGGTGTTATCAATGTACTAATTACAGTAACACGTGTTCGTAAACATATTGTGAAATCAATTCCTTTATCGCTACAACATGCAATTGGTGGTGGTATTGGTTTATTTATCGCGTTTATTGGTTTAAATGATGCGAAAATGTTACTTTTATCCCCGTTCTCAGAATTTGGTACTGGATATACTGAACTCTTAGCGTTCAAACAA
>CAZWPP010000127.1:0-1691 GCA_964635335.1 uncultured Erysipelothrix sp.
GGCGAACTATCGATTGACAGACAAAGAAATCCTGCTTCAAAATTATGAAGCTCATAAAAAGGGTGTATTACAACCTTATGAAGCAATCCTGATGGTGGAGGTTAAGAAATGAAAAAACTAATATTGCTGTTACTGCTTTTGTTTCTAGTTGTTGGTTGTGCTCAAAAACAAGTTTCAGTTAAAACGGATGATATCTTAACACAGAGTACGAATGAATTAACGGAAGAACTTAAAGACAATTTAGTAACGAAAGAAAAGTTAGAAGGGGAAGTTTTTTATAATATTTTCCCGATCTCTTTTGCGGATAGTAACAATGATGGGTTTGGTGACTTGAATGGAGTTACCAAATCTCTTGATTACTTAAAACAAATGGGAGTTAAAGGTATCTGGTTAAACCCTATTCATCCATCGCCTAGTTATCACAAATATGATGTTGTTGATTACTATGGGATTGATCCTCAATTTGGGACACTTAAAGATTTTGAGAACCTTTTAAAAGAAGCACATGATCGTGATATGGTCATTATTATGGACATGGTATTGAATCATTCATCATCAAAACATCCTTGGTTTGAGAAATCGATGAATGAAGAAAAGGGTTATGAAGACTACTATATTAAAGTCGATAGTTTGGATGAAATTGATGTTAAAGACAAGAGCGCGTGGTATAAAAAGGGAGACAAGTACTACTTTGGTTCCTTTTGGTCCGAAATGCCTGAGTTTAATCTAGAAAGCAAAGCAGTTCGAACTGAGTTTCGTAAGATACTTAAGTTTTGGTTAGATCTAGGTGTTGATGGGTTTCGCTATGATGCTGCTAAACATGCGTATGACATTAATGAATACAAGGCTGGAACGTTTACTCTCGATAAGAACAGACAATTTTGGTTAGAAATGAAGAAGTTTGTTAAGGGCATTAATCCTGAAGCCTATGTTGTTGCGGAAGTATGGTTGGATTCTAAACAAATGTCTCACTATGTGAATGGTTTTGATGCATTGTTTAATTTTGATTTTGGAGAAGCTGTCCAAAATGCTATTAATAAACAACAATCAATTGATTTTCTAGCTCCATACTCGAAGTTTTTGAATACTTTTAAAGAAACGAGTCATTATATGGATGCCCCTTTCTTAAGTAATCATGATCAACCTCGCATTGCTTCTAACTTAAATGGAAATATCAATCAGCTTAAATTAGCTGCAAGCATTTTGTTGACAATTCCAGGAAATCCTTATATTTACTATGGAGAAGAATTGGGGTATCTAGGGGTTAAACCCGATGAAAGAATTCGTGAACCATTTAAATGGGGAGATACGTTTGAACAGAAACAACCACGATGGGAAACAGTTGTTCTCAATCTTAAGACATTGAATGTGAATGAACAAGCTGCAGATCAGAATAGTCTATTGAATCATTATCGCGTCTTAGGAAAACTACGATCAGAAAATGAGATCCTGAAAAAAGGAACATATTCTAGTTTACCGTATGGGGATAATACCACCATTGCGTATGAGAGAGTGTTAGGGGACCAAAGACTGTATGTGTTGCATAATCTGTCTGAGACGAAAACGAACATAACGTTAAAAGAGTCTGGAGAGATTCTGTTTGCGACCAACGATTCTAGCCTAACGAATCAATCGGTTGTTCTGAATGGTTACAGCACCCTGATTGTGAAGGTTCAACCATGATTCTGTTT
>CAZWPP010000128.1:0-1640 GCA_964635335.1 uncultured Erysipelothrix sp.
TTTTATCCTTGGTATACTTTGTATATCAATTAAAGGAGAAAATTGAATATGAAAAAAATAGCAATCGTAGTAGGATCTGTCCGTGAAGGACGTAACGCAGAACAAGTAGCAAACTGGATTAAAGAAGTCGCTGATCAACATGGAAATGCTGAATACTCAATCATTGATTTAAAAGAATTCAACATGCCACTTATGTACAAACGTTTCTCAGAATACAAGGGAACTGAAGAAGAATTTGCTCGTCTAAAAGAACTTTCAACAGTTACTAAAGAAGCTGATGGCTACGTCTTTATTACACCAGAATACAACCACGGTTTAACAGCAGCTCTAAAGAATTATTTCGATTTATTCTATGCTGAATTTAATAACAAAGCAGCTGGTTTAGTAAGCTACGGTTCATCAAATGGTGCACGTGCTGCTGAACAAGTTCGTAACATCTTAGGAGAACTACAAGTAGCTGACGTTCGTCAACAAGTAACAATGAGTTTATTTACTGATTTTGAAAACTTCTCAGTATTCAAACCAAATCCAATGCATGCAGATAGTTTAAAAGTCATGTTAGATCAAGTTGTTAATTGGACAACAGCATTATCTAATTTACGTTAAAAAATCCCCAAATGAAATACACCCCTAATCTTATACATAAGAATTAGGGTGCATTTTTATTTTATTTTGTGTTTTACTTGTTAAGTACCCTTAGAATTTCTTTACTCTTTTCTCTACCAAAGACAGGACTTTCATGAAGTCCTTTTTCAATACATTCACACGCATGTTCAACTTGACCACTAAATTCACTCACATGCTCTTTCACAACCGTATAGCTACCATCCTTAGTCGTAATCGTTGCCGATGTGTTTTTCCAAAAGGCATCCACTTGAATAGAACCCCTATCACCAACAATCAGCGCTGAACCTTTACTCTTTGGTGTATGCAACCAGTCACTTTGAATGGTAGCTACCACACCATTCTCATACTCAATCTGAGAACGAATACCAACATCACAGAGGACATCCTTGATATAAAACTTTTTTGAATGATGTTTAAGAATTGGAGAGTTTGCGATGGCATTCGCAAAAACAATTGGATAAACCCCCACATCTGCACTACAGCCACCCGATTCAGGATTAAATACCCAGTGGTTTAAATCTGGATGTTCTTCAAACACATTGTGACTGTATTCTGCTGTGATAGCCAATAGAGTGCCAATCGTGCCTTGATCAATTACTTCTAATAAATATTGATTCAAAGGTGTAAAAACCGTTTTGTGAGCTTCCATTAAAAAAACATTGTTTTCTTTCGCTAAATCAAACAATTCATCCAGTTGAGAACTTGAGAGAACCATCGGTTTCTCACAAAGGATATGCTTCTTATGAGTTAATCCTTTTTTTATGAAATCATAATGTGTTGAATTAGGAGTACACACATAAATAGCATCGATACTAGAATCCAAAAACAACTCATCATATGAGCCATACACTTTCTCAAGATGAAATTCATCTTTAAAACGTTCTGATTTCTCGAGTTGGCTTGATGCACCACCAACCAACAAACAACCTTTAGCATTTTTGATACCAATAGCTACCCGCCTAGATATATTTCCTAATCCAAGTATTCCAAACCTTATCATCCTTCACTCCTTT
>CAZWPP010000129.1:0-1334 GCA_964635335.1 uncultured Erysipelothrix sp.
AGGTGAATGGGAATATGAATCGAATACTGTTTTAAGACGTACGGCATTTGATGCGTTTAGTAAGCAATTGGCTAATTATCAAAATACAATTGCGGCTGCTTATCAAACCCAAGATCAAAAGGAAAAAGTATTATCTGATTTAAGAGGATTCCCATCAGTTATAGATTCATTACTTTTTGATCAAAAAGTAGATCAAGATTTATATAATCGTCAAATTGATGTCATTATGAGTGAATTAGCGCAACCAATGCGTAAGTACGCTAAACTTCTTCAACGTATTCATAAGCTTGATAAGATGACTTTCGCAGATTTAAAGATTTCAGTTGACCCTGATTTTGAACCAGCCATCACAGTGAATGAAGCTAAAGAATATATTCTAAAAGGCTTATCCGTTTTAGGTGAAGATTACGGGAAAATGATTAACCGTGCATTTGATGAAAGGTGGATAGATTTTGTCCAAAATACTGGTAAGAGTACAGGTGCTTTCTGTAGTTCTCCTTATGGTTCTCATCCTTTTGTGTTGATTAGTTGGACAGAAAGAATGAGAGAATGTTTTGTGTTAGCACATGAATTAGGTCATGCGGGACATTTCTATTTAGCGAATGAACATCAAAACATCTTAAATACAAGGCCTTCACTTTACTTCATTGAAGCTCCTTCAACAATGAATGAAATGTTAATGGCGAATTACTTGATTAAAACCAGTGATGATCCACGCATGAAACGTTGGGTTTTATCTAGTATGGTAAGTCGTACCTATTACCACAACTTTGTGACTCATTTACTTGAAGCTACTTATCAAAGAGAAGTCTATCGATTAGTTGATAAAGGTGAATCTGTTGTCGCATCTCGTTTAAGTCAAATTAAAAAAGATGTTCTAACACAATTCTGGGGTGATGCGGTAGAAATTAATGATGGGGCAGAATTAACTTGGATGAGACAACCGCATTACTATATGGGTTTATATCCTTATACTTATAGCGCTGGATTAACAGTTGCGACAGTTGTTAGTCAGAATTTAATTAAAGATGAATCGATTATATCTAAGTGGTTAGATGTTTTAAAAGCGGGTGGTACAAAGACACCGGTTGAATTAGCTAAAATGGTTGATGTGGATATTACGACTGAAAAACCACTCATGGAAACCATTCGCTTCATTTCTAATATGATTGACGAGATTGAAGAATTAACCAATCAAATTGAATTAGAAGGAAGTAAATAAGCCCATTCGGGCTTTTTATAAAGGAGAAATTATGGAAAAAATTGCATTAGATCATTGGTTGAAGTTTAAATTTATTGGTAACTTAAAAACAAGTCCAAATCAAAAGCGCTTT
>CAZWPP010000129.1:1348-1601 GCA_964635335.1 uncultured Erysipelothrix sp.
ATAAGTATGAAAGCAATATCTGGGTTAAAGATGAAAATCGTTTAATCCAATTAACTGGAATGAATCAAGAATCATTCTCAATCTGGTTGGATGATGAAACAATTTTATTTTCATCACCACGTTTAAAAGAAGAGTCCAATTATCCAAAGACAGATTTCTTTAAGATTTCAGTTAATGGTGGAGAAGCAACAAAAGCATTTACAATTCCTTTATCTGTAGGACTATCTTCAGTAGCCCAAGAAGGGTAGTGTCT
>CAZWPP010000130.1:0-1568 GCA_964635335.1 uncultured Erysipelothrix sp.
ATGCCTAAGTTAAATACTTCTAACGAGTTATTACAGGAATACTTGCTATCGATTTTGGAGTACTATTTAGATGAGTTCAAGATTGATGGCTGGAGGTTTGATGTTGCGAATGAATTAGATCACGATTTTATTCGTTTGGTGAATAAGAGAATTCGTAAGAATTATCCAGAGTGTTATTTGCTTGGAGAATTATGGCACGATAAGAGTGACTGGGTGACTTATGATCAATTTGATGCTCAGATGGATTACAAGATTACTAACCACTTCATTGAATTCTCTTTAGGAAACTTAAGTGCTCATGAATTAGTGGATCGTATGTGTGACTATTACTTTAATACACCTAATCCGATTCAGTTTAGTTCCTTCCATCTGCTTGATTCTCATGACACGCCTCGTTTGATGACCAAGGTCAATGAGGATTCTCAAAAAGCGTTGTTATCCCTTAACTTAAGTTTGTTGTTGTCTGGATCTACGTGCTTATTCTATGGGACTGAATACTTGTTGTCAGGGAAAATGGATCCTCATTGTCGAGTTCCTTATCCATTGAATCCAGATAATCAACAACTTATCTATAAAGATATGGTAGTCGCTATGATTGAATCCCGCTATAAACACATGGATACTTTACAGTCGATTCCACGTGTTGAAGCCATTGGTGAGTTGTTTGTGATGACCTTTGAGAATGGATTGATGGTGGTTGCTAATAACACAACCCAGACACAACAATATCGCGATCTACGTGTTCAACCATTCGAATTGATTATTATTGAGTAATCTTTGCCCTCTCTCTTATTGAATGAGGGCTTTTGTTTAATAGTGGCTATATCCAGTTCAATATTGTTGAAATATTATTCTATTTTTAATGGGTTATGATATACTGAAAACAGTAAAAAAGCTACTATTTATATTGGAGATAAACCTTAAACATCCGTCGATTCACCAACAAGAGTTGGACCTCTTTGAGTTGTTGAAAGTAACGAACAAGAGGAATCACATAGGGACATTGATCAACAATCGTCATCGTTGGCACTGGTTTTGACAAGAAATAGACAACATTCTTTGTTGGGCTCATTAAGATAGCTAATCCTTTATTAACTTGATTCCAAAAGGTTAAATCATCAATCAGCTCTTCCAATTGAGTTACAAAATACTCTGTGTCCATGTGATCCTTAATCGTTGAAATAGCATTCTTAACTTAATCTGATGTTTGGATAAGTTTTGAGAACTAGGAGAGGTCTCAAAGTAAATTGACACAATACTGTTCTCAGTTTCTTCAAAAAGCGGATGATAAAAAGCACTCTCTTTTTGATAGTTCATAGTGCCTCCTTTGATGAGTTTTTACTGCTCTTGGTAATTTAACTGTATCAAAGAGACACCACAGTATCAGTTAAAGTAATGTACTAAAAAAGTCACCCAACGGTGACTTTAATATTTGTTAAATTCTTGAATGTATAAAGAATCTGTATCTTTAACTTTACCCACAATTACCATACTCAATGGGTTCAAATAGACCTTATTGGTATACTCAAAGTTTAAAAGCCCTGCTTCATTCGCAATTAATTTATACT
>CAZWPP010000131.1:0-1528 GCA_964635335.1 uncultured Erysipelothrix sp.
ATGTTCTTACCTCCTAGTTATGATATGCAATCAAAACAGGAGTTCCTAAAAAGAAATTAAAAAGATTTGATGATATTAAATACCATCTTTAGAAATATCTTGATGATAATGTAGTCGTTAAAAGTGATAGAGTGATACAGATAAAAAGTCGAAACCTATACCCTTACTTTCTCGGTTGTCATTATGACACAACGTATTCTGTGTCAATTAGTATATTCATTTTCTCTATATAAAATGTTACACTATACATAATTAGGAGGATGCCCCTGTGAATCTCAATAAATGGACTAGCTTATTTTTAAGATTAGTTAAATTCCCAATGAAAATCTTCAGTTTTGTCTTGCATTCCAAAGTTAGAAAACCACTACTCATTGCGCCATTAATCATAGTGTTATTAGTTTCATGTGGTCAGACAAAATCTGTTGAAACTGTAACCCCTATTAAACAGAATGAATCACCTTTAGGAATTATTCCACAACCAACACCTGATAAGAAACATAAAGAACCGATTGTTACTAATAAAGAAGAAATCAAACTTGAAGTTATTCCTTTCAATACGGTTAATCTTGAAGATTCAAGCATTTTAAAAGGAAAAACATTAGTAAAAACCAAAGGTTCGAATGGTGAGAAGAAGACCACTTACATTGTGACATATACTGATAATAAAGAATCAAGTAGAGTAGTTAAAAGCACAGTGAATACCAAAGAACCAATTGATAGGGTCATTCTAAATGGCACGAAGGAAAAAGTTGTAACTCAACCGAAACCAACCACAAACCCTAATCCAGTTACAATTCCTAACCCTGTCATCACTCCTAAACCAAGCACTAGTACAAAACCAGCTCCAAGTAGAGATATTAGCAAAGTTGATACAAATGGTAATGGTATTGTAACAATTAAAGAAGCAAAAGCTGCTGGTTATAAAATGCCAATATACAAAGATCATTGGCTTTACCCTTATATGAAAGATGCAGATAACGATGGTAAAGTTGGTGAAGGAAATTAAGATTGATTTACTGTGAACTGCTAGATTATAGATGATATAAAATATTCATTGATAAAATGCACTCAAATTTATTAACTCTTCTTTCTATTCTATACTACCCACTTACCAAACTTCGAACTCAAAGCTATCTCTGATAGCTTTTTTTGATTAGAACCCTTCTCTACAATTTAAAGCATTTCTAAATATTGTTAGCACTGAGATCAGTTGAAATTGATACCTAAAATACCCAAAAAGATTGTAATGCAACATGGTTCGTTTATCATCTAACACACTCAAATATACTCACTTAAATTGAATAACATAACATTCATTTAACTCCATACTTTTCTATTAGAAAGCAGCAACTTTTGACTTCACTACAACCTTTGACATAAAAAACCGACCTCCATCAGTTAGACATTTAGTTCTAACCATTAAAGATCGGTTTCCTTTGGTGTGCTTTCAAGTTGTTAGTCTATAATCTCTACAAACTTGATTTCAACTTCTTTGACTACTAAATAGTTGACGGTTAACCATTTGATT